>NZ_JACDWZ010000038.1:0-28145 GCF_016464285.1 Vibrio sp. bablab_jr001 | reverse complement strand
GTGGTACCTAAACGCTGAGCAACATCAGCAACAGAATGGCCGGCAACAGTGACTTGTTTCACTGCTTCGATTTTGAATTGTTCGGGGTAACGTTTATGGCTCATGGACACCTCTTTTTTAGCTAGTTTATCTAACTAAAAGGCGTCTAGGAAATCAGTGGCGATTCAATGCTCGTTTACACCTCACCCTTTTTCATTGTCAGAGTAAACTCAGTGACTCTTTCACTGGAAGACACAGTGATTTCACCACCATGCGCCTGGACAATAGATCGGGTAATAGCTAAACCAAGCCCCGCACCAATACTTCTGCTATGCTGTCTGGATCTATCTGCTCGATAAAATCGGTCAAACAGATAGGGTAAAGAACTTTCCGGAATTGTCTCTCCGGTATTTTTTATCTTGATAGAATTGTATTCTTCACCTTCTGAAAGCTGTATGGATACCACAGAGCCAACATCACAATGCCTCAGCGCGTTAGAAATAATATTTCCCACTGCACGTTGCAGCATCTGTTTATCCCCAAACTGCTCGCTATCTCCACGTAACTCTAAACAAACTTCCTTTTCGTCAGCCATAAATTCATAAAATTCAAGCAGTGGCCTGATAACTTCTGCTAATTGTAGCATCTCTTTATTAGTATGAAGTAAATGATTTTCAGACTTAGCCAAATAAAGTGTATCTTGTATGGTCTTGTTCAGCCTTTCCAATTCCTCCACATTGGAAAGGAGTATTTCTTCATATTCCTCCACTGTTCTTTTTGAAGATAACGTGACATGCGTCTGGGTCATAATGTTGGTTAACGGAGTTCGGAGTTCGTGTGCAATATCGGAAGAAAACTCACTCAGCCGGTTGAAGCCATGCTGTAAGCGTTTCAGCATTTCATTTTGTGTTTCAACCAGTTGCACTAGCTCTATAGGAAGTGTTTCAACCGGAACTCTGATATCCAGCCGATTAGGGCTAACTTTACTCAGATTCTTCTGTAAAACGTGCAGAGGCTTTAGGCCTTTGTGAACAATAAACACCGCATACACCCCTGATATCACGCTCGTTATGACAAACGTCCACAGCAGAACAATATTAAATTGATTAATAAATAAGAGATGGAGGTCAATATTGAGTCCAAGTACAATGGCACCGTATTGTGGATGCTTTAGCTGAAACAGGAAAGTGCGATATGTTTGTCCACCGACCGTCCATTCCATCGATTTTAGCTTTTTTGCATTCTCGGGCAGAGATAACGTCGTGTTTGTTAACACAGTCATGCCATTCCGGTCTAACACCCACAAGGAAACCGACTCGGCCTTTAACGCTGTAATAGCATTATCACTTAAACTATCAAACGAGGAAAAAACCGTATGATAATAGTTGTCGAGCCGTTTGTAATCTTGCTGATAAAAATGATGTTTAATTGAATACTGAACAATTAAAGCAAATGAAGTAAGGACGACAAATGAAGACGCCATGTACATGACAATAAGCCTAGTTGCCATTGAGTTTTTAAGTTTCAACTTCATTCTAGAGAATCATCAAGTTTATAGCCCATACCACGCACCGTATGAATTAATTTAACATCATAGGGTTTGTCAATTTTAGCTCGCAATCTTTTAACCGCCACATCAATAACGTTAGTGTCACTATCAAAGTTCATATCCCATACCAAAGAGGAGATAAGTGAACGCGACAACACTTCGCCACGTCTTTGCAAAAAGAGTTCTAATAAAGAGAACTCTTTGGCGGTCAAGACGATCGTATCACCACCTCTTTGAACTGTTCGTTTCAAAAGATCCAGAGATAAATCAGCGACAACTAAGGTCGCATCATCCTTCACCCTCCCATTTTGGTGTCTTAACGCATTTTTAACGCGGGCAAGCAATTCAACGAAAGCAAAAGGTTTAACGACATAATCGTTCGCTCCTAACTCCAGTCCCTTAACCCTATCTTCTACCTGATCTTTTGCAGAAAGCATAATGATTGGTGTATCTAATTGACTGCTTCGCATTGTTTGTAAAACTTGCCATCCATTTAACTTTGGAAGCATGATATCTAATATGATGAGATCATAATGATTAGTGGTCGCCTGGTAGAGTCCATCGACACCGTCATAAGCAAGATCAACAACGTAGCCTGACTCTGTAAATCCTTTTTTTAAGTAACTGCCTGTTTTAGGCTCATCTTCAACAATTAATAGCTTCATTTTAATAAATATCAAAGTGTTATGTACTTAGGAGCTTTAATATACAAACTAGCTCAAATAACTTGAATTGGATATTGCCGAATGACTGTTCAACCGATGTCATTTAGCGCAAAAAAATAACAATGAATCAATTACCCTATAACGCTAGAGTATCGAGTCATTGTTACTTAATCGTTTTAATCGTCACGACGTTCTGCGTAGTGATAGCTAACGTTAACTTCACCTTTGTACAATATCTGGCCAGCATCGTTCATAAATTCCTGTACGGTTACATAACCGTTTTTATTCAAATGGGTATCATTACTACTATCGCTGGTGACCAATAATTTATGATTGAGCTCTTGTGTCGAGCTATTGTCAAGTTCATGTAGTTGCTGTAACCCCAGCTTATAGGCTTCCTGTTTTGAAGAGACCGCTTCGGTGTGAAATGTACGAGTGTCCAGTCTTTCCTCAAAATTGCCATAAGTATTAATATACTGACCTGCCAGGACATTTCCACTTAGTAAAATCAAGGCTGCTGTCGTAAAAGTCGTTTTCATCAGTTTCATTGGATTTCCTTTTGTTGCGTTGATATTTGTAACTTGATCACATCTTAATGGTGCCATGGTGTCGAACTCTGGTCTTTAAGATGACAGTTTTGTCATATTTCTTTAAAATTTAATGATTTGAACTCATTGGTTGATATCAACGCTATACACAGAAAGATTATCAATGGAAACGGTCCGAATGGTAAAAATCGGTTAATCCATTAACGAAAAGGTTATCCATAAGGCTCGACTTTGATTAAGACTCATGAGAAGAACATCCTGGATTCAATAAAATAATAATCTTGAATGAGTTGATAAAACAGAAAAGCGGTCAGCGACTGCTTGACCGTCATAATAAAATTAATTGTATTTAAAATGATTCAATTATACCCGCTCAACTTGAAGATGCAGGTCTCAAAATCTGAAAATTATCCGTAATTCTGGATACCAGTGAGCCTGCAACTTTTGGCAGAGTTACATTGAAAAATTCATTAATAGCCGTTGTAAATTCAACCTTCGAGGAGAAGTAAATATTGTTCCTCACATACTCATTCATCACTTTCCATAACCGCTCTATTGGATTTAAGTTTGGGCTGTATGGCGGTAAGTAATGAAGCTCGATATTGAGCACTTTTGCCGCATATCTTACCATTTCTGACTGATGATAGGCGGCACCATCAAGTACTAGGTGTACTTTTTGCTCCAACGGGTAATGTTCCTTTTTGAGCTTCCAGAAGAAGCGAACGATGCTCTCGCTGTTTATCGTGTCATACGTTTCTGTCACGGTTGCGCCAATATTTTGAAGTGGTAACGCACCGATAATATTAAGACGACTTCGACTGCCTGTTGTCTCAATCACTTTGTTTTGGCCTTTTCGTATCCAGCCATAACTGAGTTTTGTTGACTGCGTAGGATGAACGGCATCCATGAACAACACTGGGCCTTCACTTTTTCTTAGCGTCTCGTTGTAATGTTCGATAAAGGCTTGCTGCATCTCTGGGTCAAACTTGTGCGGTACACCTTTCGGCTTTTTATATGAGAAACCGTGATGATGTAGCCACTTGTTCATTCCTGCAAGGGTATAACGGATACCAAACTCAGCTTGTACATAAGCAACAATTTGGTGGGTATGAAAGTACGTTTTCTCAGCCAGATGTTCGATAAGTTGCATGGTTTGCCCAGCAGAAAGTCGGCTTTGGCTACCACCATTTTCAGGCTTAAGTTTTTCAGAGAGAACGTAATCACTGAGATGACGAGCGACGGTCGATTCGTGAATACGAAGAGCTTGAGAAATCATCGCCTGGCTCCAACCTTCAGACGCGAGTAAAACCGCTTTGATGCGGTCACGCACTCGACCATCACGAGTTGAGTCGTGCATCTCTTCGAGTTGTTGTTTCTGTTGAGGAGTCAGTATCATTTTCATGGTGCGTAGCATGATCCTGATTTTATGAGAAATCAAGCATCTTCAATGATCACGGGTATAGAATGCGACATTGAGCATAGCAACGATCTTGTATGTGTCCTCAGAGCTTTCTTGATAGAAATCCCCCATAAAACCGTAAGAACCACGCAAACTCAAGTCATATATACCCGCAAATTTTTTGCCAAACTGTGCAGCCAATTCAGCACCAAGATTCGAACCATTTGCCTGTGAAGCACTCTGAGGGGCATCGTCAGCCACTCTGAAGTAACCAGCGCCATACTTAACATAGTAGTCATCTTCTAGCATCTGATCACCAGAGAGCATCAAACCCAACAAGCCGTACCCTTGGTAAGCCGCATCATAAACTGCCTTACCGCCTTGCGAGCCGTTGTTATAAGTATGAATCGGTTCCAAATATCATCAGGTTACTATTGTTGAGCTCATAACCTGAATTGTTTTCAGCAAAACGATCTGTCCCATTACTGCTGTCGTCAGCAGGAATATAGATACCGTGGACTTTAATATAACCGCCAGTCCAATGTTTTTTAGCATAGAGATTTAACATGAATGCTTCCCCATCAGAGGCATTTGAGTCCATTCCCGACGCAACCTTATAGAGTACAGAACCGCTATAAGCCATGTCACCATAGTTGTAGTCAATGTAGGATCCGAGATAAATATCGTCCGTTCGAGCAGCCGTGCCATTAATGGCATCTTCGTTCCTGTTGTTGATTGAGCCTCCAGTAAAACCGTAACTTAGATTATCGTTAGGGTTTAACTCACCATTCAACACGTAGAAGTCGACGTCGTCTGACAAATCTCTTTCTCCTTCATCCCATTTAAACCAACCCCCGCTCAGGTTGACCATGTCTATATTGCCCAAAAACGAGATGCCGTTCATGTCATCATCAGTCACGAAACTCTCATATTTGCCAAAACCATACCCTTGAATACCCGTTCGTACCTTCCAGTCCGTATTCGGTAGTCTAAAATCAACGTAAGCGTTTTTTGTCTCAATACCAACGCCATCAGAGCTGAGTTTGCCACCTGAACCTGCGACCGTCTTACTACCTTTTTCACCAAAGGGAGCATCGTACTCACCGTACCAAACCACAGTAACATTTTCATTCAGGTCGCCGGTGACCTTCATGCGCAGACGCTGATCAACCCAAGTACTACTATTATCGTCAGTTTCATCGAGGCTTTCCGCCGTGCCTTGCATACGGTAATAACCATTAAGCCTGATAGCAGATTGGTCATTTTTTAGTTTAGCGACTTCTGCGGCCAGTTGATCAATTTCACCCTTCAAACCATCTAGCGATGGTGAAGCGACATCAGCTAGTGCAGGAGCTGTAATTAGTACCACTGCCAAAGGAGCAGCCATTTTTAATTTTTTTCAATCATTTATGCAATTTCCTTGTGTCATCGAAACAGGACAAAAATCTATTGATTCTCATATAACTTTCGACATTCCTACCCCCTACTACAGAAAGAGAGGGGCCATTTAATTGCATGCCAGTACTAACAAAGTCACGAGGGAGACAAAGAAAAATATGCCATATAATATTATGGTATCGCCCCACTCAACAAAATTAAAATACTGGCAAAGCAATATCACGCTGCTTTCTACTCAAACAATAATTAAGCAGACAAAGCTGATTAATTATTTATAACCATGCATATTTTAAATAGATAATCATTCATCTAATTTCTATAACGGAGAAACTAACAATTCATTCATGTCATAAACATGACTCAAAAATGACATTCGTGTAATTTTAATATCCTTTGCCATTTGTATTTTAAGCATTCCCAGCACAGAGGAAAATATAGAAAAAAGCGATAAAAGCAGTTCATTGCTGTAGAAAAACATTTAGAAGCGTGATGTTACCAAAAGCAATTGCTTGGATAAAAACAAAAAAAATCAAAACCTCACATAAACAATAACAAAACACCCTCTGCATCGTAAAGCTTAACCATTACCTATCATCCTATTAATTTTTCTGTAATTAATAATTAAGAACAATGGCGTTATGTCTTATATTTATTGTTAATTCCATGACAAATCTGTCATTCCCTGGTCAGGAAAAATTCATTATATTGCATTTATACTAGAGATCCACTGCTTACTCATATGGAAACATTTGAGGTTCATTATTTTATTTATCATTTATAGCTGAGCATTAGGCTCAGCTTTTTTATTATCACTACTTAATAAACATTCTCTCTATCTAATACTAGATTAAACAGAGAGAGAATGAATAATAACGACAGAAGATACGAATACGAAAAATCTGGTTCGCTCTTTTCACCAAAGAAACAAGCAGTACTGAGATGAACTATTAGCAATAGACCTAAGGAAGATGGCACCAAACTTCATATTTGGTGAACTTCCTTGTCTCTTCAATGGCAGAGAAAGAAAGAGTGCCACGGTAAGCCCGCGCAGACACAGCACTTCAATATATGAGAACCAACCTGAATAACCTATCAACCTCATTTCATGTGACTCAGCTACCCAACGTCTCTTTTTAATTAAAGCGAATTTTTATACATCTCAGCTCAACTAGGCACCATCCAAATAATTTGCTGATTTATGAAAGCTTAAACTGACTGATCAGCTTACTCAGTTGAATTGATAAACTACCGACATCACTACATAACGAGTTGATATCTACAATCGTGTTTGTATTTCTACGAGCAATCTCACCAACGGATTTCATATGTTTACCGACACGATCCGCGACAATACTTTGCTGACCAGAAGCACTAGCAATTTGAGTATTCATATCAGAAATAACCGACACGGACTCTTCAATAGCCGATAGTGCGTCGCCCATGAGGCTAACCTGTTCAACACTGGACACGGTTTGAGTTTTACCATTGTTCATTGCCTGAACAGCATCTTGGATACCATGTTGTAGTTTTTCAGTGATAGTATGTATCTGAGTGATTGACTCTCGAGTTCGCTGTGCAAGTAGCCTTACTTCGTCAGCAACAACCGCGAAACCACGACCATGTTCCCCCGCTCTTGCTGCCTCAATGGCCGCATTTAAAGCGAGAAGATTCGTTTGCTCCGCGACTTCATAGATAACATTTAATATATTGCCAATATCACCGGACTCAACTTCCACTACAGATAATTTTTCAGCAGAATCACCAACGGATTGAGCTAGCTTATTGATTATCTGCGTGGTCTCTTTTGCAATGATATAACCTTTCGTTGCTCGCTCCCTTGCTTCACTTGCTGTTTGTTCAGCCATTAAAGTATTTTGAGCAACATCTTTTACGGTCGCTGTCATTTCCGTCATTGCAGTTGCTACGGAATCGGTTTCCTGTTCTTGTCTCTGGATACTGTTGGAGTATTTCTCCGTCAGATTGATCATCACCGAAGATGTTTGATTCAGCTCTTTACCGGCTTCAGCAATCGTGCTGACCATACTTCTCAATCGTATCGTCGTAACATTGATCGCATTGAGTAACGTTCCGACCTCATCTTTCCGAACACTTGATTCGTCAGAGCAGCCCGATAAATCTCCCTGAGAAAGCTTATCTGCTGCATCGATAGCTTTCAAAATGGGCTTAGTAATCGAGATAGTCATCAAGTACGCCAAGACAGTACCGATTAAAATGGCAATAAATGAAATAGCAGTAGTAAACTGGATACTCTGCTTTGTTGTTGACTTCAATGCCAGTTCGGTTGTTCTCTTACTATCATTGACGGTAGATTGAATCTCTAATATGTCTTTTTCTATTTCAGTTTCTAAACCTTTAAGGCGAACTTGAATCAATTCTTTTCGGGCAACTTCGGCCTGTTGAATCAAACTCATTGCTTGAAGATACGATTTGTGTGACGTGTGATACTGAGTAAGGAGGCCTTTCAATGAGTCCTCGGTTAACAGGTTCTTTAACGCCATAGCTTCGCCTTTCAACTCTTGCATATCTTTCAAGGCTATATCGTAATTTTCATCACTGCTTGACTGTAGAAACTTCAACACATTGATCCGACTTGATAGCAGCTTTTCCTGAACCAGAGATGCCCGATACGCAGAGTCTGTGTCACCATAATCATAAGCCTTGACTGCCAGTTGGCCCATGGTACTGAACATATGCTCACCACTCGGTTCAAGGACACCATTCAAAACATCGCTTCTCTGTTTTGTTTGGTTGATTACATCTGAAAATATTTCATCATATTGATGCAGTTTATTTGATATGTCGTTAAGCACTTTTGCATTTTTCATGTCGAATGAGGGTAAGTGCATCTGAAGGGCTTTGTCCAACTCCAAGATATGTTTGTTGTAGCGTTGAATGTCTGTATCACTATTTGACAATAAGTACGCTCGTGTATCTTCTTTCACTTCAATCAATTTATTTCGAATGTGATAACTAAAGTCAGACACTTCACTAAGGCGGCTATACGATTCTATACCCAAATCAGCCTTATTCAGCGTGAAAATACTCATCATCACTATAATGGAAAGAAATACCATAAGAGTCGCAAAACCCAGGCCTATCTTTTGACCAAGTTTCAAGTTATTAAACATTTATATTAATCCAGAAAACATTCGACACATCAGATGATTATACATGAAGTTACAAAATATTCAGATGATCTATATCATGCAAAAAATCAATTAACACTTTGAAAAAAAAGAAAAAAGCCCGGCCATAAGCTCGAGCTAAATTTGAAGTAGATAAAGAGAAATTATGTACGGAATCGGTAACTAGCTTTCTTTTTCCATCATATTTTTTCCCATTGCTTTGTCGCAACCTTTCTCTGACATCATCTGATGCATTTCAGTCATCATGGCATGCATTTGCGTCATCATCTGCTGGTGATTTTCCATGTTCTGCATCATATCCATCATGGGCATCTCAGCAGATGAAGTCGTATTACTCTCTGAACTGTGGTGTTGATTATGCGAACCTTCGGTTGCGCTGTCTTTTACCATATCCTGTGCAAATACTGGTGCAGAAATAAGGCTACCGATCAGCATTGTTGTAAGAACAGTTTTCATTATTCAATCCTTATTGTCTTTTTTAAATTTAAAGTTGTACGGCGTTATCAAAAGACTTAGAAATCTTGGTTTCCTGATTCGTTGCTTTGAATGAGATAAATCAAGCGCTAAATCGACCACCATCATTCGTTTTATCTTCTACCATTTGCACCTCTTTCTTATCCTGCTGTTCTTGAGAAGCATCCTGATCTTTTGTACTTCCTTGCATCATAAATTTCATCATCACCCCGTGCATGACCAGACATAAAATCAGAGGCACAAGTGCGGTACCAAGCAGAGACGGACTAAACGAACTCATGGTTGAGGAGAGAACCAGGAACGGTATTCCGACCATAAACAGTACACATAGAAGCATCATCCAACCATGGCCTTTGTGCTCGCCGTGTCCCGAATGGCAACTGTGATTTTTGTTGTTAACTTTCATAACTTTCTCCAAATTACTTACTCTATCTAGTGCTGATCTTAGCCTACAGTACCTGTCAGTAACCGGACGGTAATGATGACAATATTGTCATTTTCTGCCGAGTTGTTTTCCCCAAAACCACCAGATGATCAGCACAATGGCTGTAAGACCTATTACGTTCACCCACATATCAACCTCCTATTTATTACTGATAGAACGGCCTGGCTTGTATAAGCGCAACCGGTTTGCGTTAGTGACGACCGTAACAGATGACAGCGACATTGCTGCTCCTGCAATGATTGGGCTTAGAAGCCAGCCCGTAAATGGAAATAGTAATCCTGCTGCGACCGGTATACCCAGGGAGTTGTAAATGAACGCCCCCCAGAGGTTCTGTTTGATATTTGTCATCGTTGCACTGCTGATCCCTATAACATCTGAAATACCATGCAGAGAGCTTCGCATCAGAGTGATATCCGCACTCTCTATGGCAACATCGGTGCCGCTTCCGATAGCAAACCCAACGTCGGACTGAGCAAGTGCCGGAGCGTCATTGATCCCATCACCAACCATGCCGACAACTTTTCCCTGTGCCTGAAACTCTTTAATCCAGCGAAGCTTATCCTCTGGCATTAGCCCTGCGTAAAACTCGTCAACATTTGACAAGCTCGCAACCGCCCTAGCCGTATTTTCGTTATCTCCGGTTAGCATAACGACATGAATACCTTGTTGGTGAAAACGATCAATCGCACTTCGGGCATCTTCTCTTATAGGATCGCTGATACCAAAAAGAGCCTGAATATCGTTATCTACAGCAAAGTACACTACAGTATTTGCATCTTGTTCCCACTGGATGGCGTATTCACTCACGGTCTCTGTTTTCAGTCCAAACCGATTCATAAGCTTATCGTTACCAAGGAGCAATCTTTTCCCGTTGTAGTGAGCCTGCACTCCCATACCGGTTAAGGACTCAAACTCGGATACTTGTGGTGACTCTCCAGATTGAGCGTGGTGTTGCGCATAGCTGGTTAATGCCTGAGCCAATGGGTGGTTAGAGCCTTTTTCCAAAGTCTCAACCAGCGACAAAATATTTTCTTCACCCGAAAAGACACGGAAGTTTGTGACCTCAGGTTTACCCTGTGTGATGGTCCCGGTTTTATCCAATACGACAACATCCAATTCACTTGCCCGCTGTAAGGCTTCTCCATTGCGGATCAAACCACCAAACTCTGCCGCCTTCCCAACTCCAATCATGGTAGATATTGGCGTTGCCAGCCCGAGAGCGCAGGGACAAGCGATAATAAGTACTGAGGTTGCGGCAACAATCATATAGGCCAGAGTTGGCTGCGGACCAACGTTGTACCATATCAAAGCAGTCATAATGGATAAGATCATAACTGTTGGTACAAAAACGGCAGAAACCTTGTCGGCTAAGTGACTAATAGGAGGTTTCGAGTTCTGCGCATTGGAGACCATGCTGATAATCTGGGCAAGAACAGTGTCACTACCTACCTTTTTCGCTTCAAACACAAAACTTCCCTGACCGTTTATGGTGCCTGCTGATACCTGGCTGCCCGGTTGCTTCTCTATGGGAATCGGTTCACCGGTTAACATAGACTCATCTATCGTCGTACGCCCATCAGTGACCACACCGTCCACAGGAATTTTCTCACCTGCTCTTACCCGGATCTTGTCACCCCGCATTACCTGTTCGACAGGAACGGAGACATCTTGTCCGTCACGAATCACCACCGCAGTTTTTACTCTCAGATCAAGTAACCGTCTGATAGCCTGAGACGTTCTGCCCCTGGCCCGAACCTCAAGCGCTTGCCCAAGGTTGATCAAACCGATTATCATTGCGGTCGCCTCAAAATAGAGGTGTCTGGCACTTTCAGGTAACCATTGAGGTCCTAAAACTACCACCATTGAATAGAGCCAGGCCGTCCCAGTGCCGAGTGCAATAAGGGTATCCATGTTGGCGTTACGATTTAAGAACGCTTTCCAGGCTCCCTTAAAAAAATGCCTGCCGGCTCGCCACAAAATAACCAATGTCAACAAACCGATACCAAGCCAGAGAGCTTGCTCTGAGAGGGTATTTACATTCATAGGGCCACCCAGTAGGCCATAACCCATCAATGGAATACCCAGTCCCAGACCGATAATACTTTGCCTGATTTTAAACCGATACTCTTGGGCTTCCTGCTCTGCTTTGATATCTTCCGCCTCATCAGCATCAACGATTTCACTGGCATCGTAACCAACCGCCTGAATCGCCTGAATAAGTGATAGTGTTGATTGATGAGACTGAACGGTCGCTGTACGGTTGGCAAAGTTGACATCCACCGATTCAACACCTTCCAGATTTGTCAGAGCCCCCTCAATGGTATTAACACAACTGGCGCATGTCACTCCCACTAAAGCCAGATTCACCGTCTGTTTTTGAGCCAATAAATCCATATGAACACTGGTCGTATTAGCTTCAGCCACATCGGGAACAGCGGTATTCCGCTCTTCGTTTAGGCCACTGTACCCTAACTCCAGTAAAATACGTTCCACCTCTGAATCACTGACATGGCTATTGACAACTAACCGCTGAGCCAAAATGTCCACTGACACATCAGCGTTGTTATCAACATCTCTAATGCCAGACGTGATTTTTTTAACGCAGTTTTGGCAAGAAACGTTAGCCAATATTGTTTCGTATTGGTGAATTACGGGCAAAGCCGCAACATATCCAGTGCTGGAAATAATTTGTATCGCGTTTTCTGGTTCCAATGTGGTAATAAGGTCTGTTTTATCTTTACTATTATTAATAACCAGAGAGATATCAGGATCGCTTTCCCTTAAAGCAGAAACGATCTTTGTAACACAATTGCCGCAACTGACACCTGATAACGCAAGAGAATATTCTTTAACCTTCATTTTTTGCCTCCTGAGAAGTAATCGATGGATGTTTATCTGACCAGTCTTCAATCAGGCAGCATATCGCCTTCCCGTCAGGAGTCATGTCTGGTTCACGCACCCACTGGGAATAAGTTTCTTCCATAACAGTCAGGTGCATCTGATATTCTTTAATTTTTTGTTGTGTCTCGGAAATTTTATCACTCAGCATTTTCCGTACTTTTGGACAGGGTGAATTTCCTTGCTGAGAGTATTCTATGATCTCTTCAATCTGGCTTAAGCTAAAGCCAATACTTCGTGCATGACTAATAAACCGTAATCTATCCACAGCACTCGGCGGGTAAATTTTATAGCCGTTACTTGGATCTTTCGTCGCAGAGATCAGTCCTTTTCTGGTATAAAAGCGAACCGTTTCAGCAGTAACACCTACTGTCCGGGCAATTTCAGTTGTCAGCATACTTAACCCTCCGAATGGCAAAGAAATAGTGAGATGACACAAAATTCCTAAGGATAATCAACCAAATAAAAAAACTAACAACACAATGACCGCTAACATACCTAAAGTCACTTTCAACAATAATTTAGGGTCACTGGTTCCGCCATTAGGCGCTTTATTACAACAACTCATAACGACTCCTTACATCTTTATCTATGTTTCTATTTTAAGTTTAAAACCTGTGTGCAACACATAGGTCAAGAGACTATCGTCAATTTTTTCGGTGTTCATTGGGGGCTAACCCTATACGATAAAAGAAGAGAACATGAAGATGAGTAACTTAGAATAAATTGACTATTAATCGCTAAGTTACATGCCCTATAGATTTTGCATAATCACTGACATCTTCGTATTTTTAAACCCAGATTATAAAAACCTGATAGACCTAAGTACCCATATTATTACGCTGCCCCGATGCGTTAACGCACCTGTACTAAAATCCTTGTATATTGAACAGAAACAATGATTGTTGGATATATAATCCGGCTACTGAAAGGAGTAGCCGGAATTACTATTTGGCAGCAAAATGGTTGTTAGCCAAAGAAATAAGCCAAAACTAAAATCAAGACTAAAAACACGCCTAACCCTTTAAGCATTGTACCCATTTCATTACTATTGGGACCTCCAGCTGGAGGCCGATTACAACAACTCATAATATTTTCTCAATGTCATTTATTGAATACTGTGCCGGTATTAAGATACTCAGACATCAGCAGAACTGTTGTCAGTTGCTAGTATTTGTTAAACAGACTTAGTTTGCCTTCTCTATCAAAAGCAACAATATTAAAGCCTTGATATTCTTCATCCTCTCTAGCCATACCTGGTGAATAACGAGGCATTCCAGGGACTGACAAACCTGATATATCCTGAGGTCTTTCTATTAAGAGACGAGCAATATCTGCTTCAGGAACGTGGCCTTCAATCATATATCCGTCGATAAGCGCCGTATGACAAGACGCTAGCTGTTTAGGCATATTGAATGGGGCTTTTACCGACACCCAGTTTTCCTGTTTGTGAATATTGACGTGATATCCCGCCTTCTCCATTGTGGCTGCCCATTGACTGCAACAGCCACATGTCGGCGACTTATAAAGCTCCACGACAGGATTAGCAAAAGTGCTTGCACTAAACATAAGAGCTGAAATAGCGGTAATGTTGAGATACTTATTCATTAAATTTTCCTTTTATTCAGAACCTGAAGGACATATCAAGAACATGCTGGTTGTATTGCAATCTGTATTCACCGGGTTGTGCTTTCCACGTATACGATTCTGTTGCATAGGGTTCGATTGAAAGTGTGTGATTATTACCAATCGGCATCAAAGACAAATCGATAGAGTCAAAAGTTTTGTTGAATATAACCAGTTGATTATCTGATTCTTTATCAATTTCCACCTTGGTGTATGAAACCACTCCATCAATCGTCCACTCAATGAGTTCCAATTTACCCAAAGCTTTGAGATATCCAGCCAGAGCATATTTATCTACATCGCTAAGTGCATTATTCAGTAGCTTCATTGTTGGCTCATTCTGAAGGGCATAATTTATCTGGCTTAGTGAATGGTCTCTTATATTTCCCCCCACGTTACCGCCCCCTTGAGCAAACAGACCATGGCATGCGGTGCAGCCATAGCCACCAACCGCACGAAAAAGGTTTTGGGCTTGTTTAAATTCAGCAGAATCCAGTGCTAATGCTGGTACGTCTTGGTTCACTTCTTTCAAACCAGAGTCCCTCTCTGAGTCATGCATACCTTCATGAGCGAATGCTGTGATCGAATTCAATCCAAGTAGTAAGGCAGCAAAGCAAGCTAAAGGTTTTCGAATATTCACTGATGATTTTCCTTTTCGAGTTGATAGATACTGCAAAAATGCTCGTTATCTAATAACGAAATTGAGCCGGTTATACAGACAAACGTCATGCAAGATAAGCATGTCAAAGCCACTGTTGACGAGGGTATTAACCGTTAAGAAGGAATCAGACTATTGGAGGGTGATACAAATTGCCTGTTACCGAGTTGACATACTCAGCAGTTTCCCTGAAGAAAGGGATACGTTGGGGTGTTTGATAGTTTGTGATGATGACTTGAGAAATCAGCAGAGCGCTAGCTGCACAACTCGAAGGGTAGCACTGATGCTCTGGATTCATATCATTGGTTGAATCATGACAATCTGTTTCGGTCGTTATTGATTCGAGTTGTGATGACAAACACTTCAAATGCTCATCATGTGAAAGAGACGATACAGTTAAAGAATCGCCCCTATTTTTGAGCGGCATATTAAGAGAGGCACTGGCAGATACACTAGAGAGCAATAAAGCAAACAGTGTGAGTCCGGTTAACCAAATTGTATGCAACGGTTTTAGCATCACAACCTCTCAGACATCCTTACAAAATTGTGTTTATGACACAACCTAAGAGAACTTATAAACCCTTCCCTTAGGGGAAGGTCAATATACACAGGGAAAGTAGTGCTGTTAATATTTCGCTTCAGATTCATGCGCCATCATCTGTCCCATCATCATTTGCATCATACTCATGCGCTCTTCCATCATGTCCATGCGCTTCATCATATCTGGCTCACCCATTTTATCTGACATGCCTTTATCCTGATGCTCAGTCATTTTCATACTGTCTTGCATAGGCATACCTTTAGTCATCATCTGCATCCCCTCTTGCATGGCCTGCATATGTTCCTGCATTAATTGCTGACGTTTTTCCGGATCGGTTTCGCCTTTGATTTTGTCCATTATTTTGAGCATTTTTTGCATGTGCTCAGACATATCTGCCATCTGTTCTCGGCTCATCATTCCCATCATCATGGAGCCGCCCATGGATTGGTTTTCATCACCGTGTGCATATCCTTTTTCCGCAAAGATCGGTGAAGACATTACAGCGGCAACAACGATGGTGGAAAACAGTGCTTTCATAGAATTTTTCATAGCATAATCCTTAATAGGTTGTAGTCGTTTAATCGACAGTAATTTGGGGAATCCATCCTGGTGTTGATTCCATATAATGGCTATAATCATCGCCAAACTCTTCAATAGCTATACGCTCTTCACGTTTAGCCAGTCGTACATAGACCGCTACCAATATAGGGAACATCACCAATGTGGGAAGCGTAGGCCACTGCAACAGGAATCCAAACATAATCATGATGAAAGCAATATATTGCGGGTGACGACAGCGAGCATCCCCCCATAGTCGCTAAGGAATGAGCTTGCTGTGCTTTATGCCGGACATTCCATGCCGACGCTAACAAAAAGAAGCCAAGTACGATGAGTATATTGCTGGCGATATGCAGCGGGTCCCCATGAGGGCTGCCTTCGAAACCCAAAATCGTGTGCAGCAGATGTCCGTTGTCGTGACTGAAAAAGTCCACATTTGGATAGTGTTTGCTCAACCAACCAGACAAAAATAAATTGTTAGCGGAAATCCATACATCTCGGTAAAAAGCGCAATGATAAAGGCAGAAAAAGCCCCAAAACTGCGCCAGTCAGTTTTCGTTTTCGGCTTGGTAAAACTAAAAGCAAAGAAAATAAAGATAGCCGAATTCAATATCACCAGCGACCAAAAACCATAAGCAGAATCATCGTGCATTTATCATTCTCCCGTTCTAAACCGTTTCAATGGTGATGCCGATCATTGCTCTCATAATTATTGATTAGATGAGAACGCTAAAGTATTAGTACTTATTCATTTCAAGCTAAGTGTAGACTCAGCATTTTTTGCTCTCCAATTACTTCCCAATAGAAATAAACATCAAGTTAGGCAGCTGTGTCACTTTATATGCACTCAATTGCTATTACTGGTTACTCTTACTATTTGTTACTTTTATTTGAGCGCTAAGTTACAAAATATGGTCTGCACCCACATTTTAGTGCGAAATTTTATCCGCAGATGCCTCATATTAAGGTTTTGTCATTTTTGCGACAGTTACTTGTCATTTTAAAAGACTTAGTCTGACACCACTCCGTAAATAAAACTTCATATCACAAGGTGTTAATACCGTCTAAGGCTACCTACGCTTCATGTCGAATTAAGCAACAAAGCCAGTTGGAGAGTTACGGTAAAGTAAGTCCTTGACCTGTGCCTTAGACATAGGTCTAGACTACAAATGAGCATGTGACCTAGGTTTAGACGATGGTAAAAAATGACACAGATTAGTGTGGTGCTTTGTCCAAAAACAGTTGGTACCAGCCCCAAAAGACAACCTTCGGAAGGCTAAGAGAAGGATAAAACTATGATCACAGAATTAACGGAACAACAATTATTGATTGAAGGCGCGAGTTGTGCCAGTTGTGTCGGCAAAATAGAAGCCGCACTGAATCATACACCGGGCGTTCAGAGTGCAGAGATGAACTTTGCAGACAGAACCGTTCTGGTATCTGGTACAGCGGATACTCAATCATTGATCAAAGCTGTAGAATCTGTTGGGTACAACGCTAAACCTCTCGACGAAGATACTACGGATACAGATACTCTTGATGAAAAAGAAGCTGCCGATTGGGCGTATTACAAAAAATTGATGCGAGATACTTTTATTGCGCTTTCGCTCGGTGTCCCTTTGATGGTCTACAGCATTATTGTCGGTGAAATGACAGTTGAAACCGATATAGAGAGATTGTCATGGTTAGTCGTTGGCCTGCTAACGCTAGGAGTGATGTTCTTTTCCGGCAGGCATTTCTACATAGGCGCGTGGAAAAGTTTTAAAAATCACTCAGCCAATATGGATACGCTGATCGCATTAGGTACAGGTACCGCATGGGTTTATTCAATGGTTGTCGTGTTTGTTCCCTACGCCGTTCCACTGATGGCTCGGCACGTTTATTTTGAAGCCACCGCCATGATCATAGGTTTGATTGATTTGGGCTTAGCGCTCGAAATAAAAGCCAGAGGGAAAACCTCAGAAGCCATCAAGCGTCTTATCGGATTGCAAGCCAAAACAGCGATCGTCATTCGTGACAACAAAGAAGTTCAAATAGATATTAAGCAGGTTTTACTTAACGATGTAGTGAAAGTAAAACCGGGTGAAAAAATTCCTGTCGATGGTGTTGTACTTGAAGGGCATACTTCTATTGATGAATCGATGCTCACCGGTGAACCTATGCCAGTTGAAAAAGCTAAAGAGGACGAAGTTGTCGCTGGTACGTTGAACAAATCTGGCATGATTTTATTTAGAGCGACACGCGTTGGCAAAGATACTGCGCTGGCACAAATCATTAATATGGTGAAACGAGCACAAAACTCCAAACCACCGATAGGTCGATTAGCCGATGTGATTTCAGCGTATTTTGTCCCTGTGGTGATGATCATTTCAATATTAAGTGCTCTTGCATGGCTTAACTTTGGGCCAGAGCCTGCGATTGCTTTTGCCATCGTTTCTGCAACCACAGTGTTAATCATCGCTTGTCCATGTGCACTAGGCTTAGCGACGCCTATGTCTGTTATGGTCGGGGTTGGAAAAGCAGCAGAGGCAGGCGTACTCATTCGCAACGGAGAAGCGCTACAAACCGCCTCTAAAATCACTGCCATGATTTTAGATAAAACAGGCACGATTACCGAAGGAGCACCTAAAGTAACAGATATCGTTTTGGCGCATGCTATAGACGAAAAAAACGTGTTGCAGCTTGCCGCTAGTTTAGAAAGCGGCTCAGAGCATCCTCTCGCACAAGCGATTGTTGAAAGCGCTTTAGAAAAAGGGGTTAAATTACTAAAAATTGAAGCGTTTAACGCCATAACGGGATTTGGTGTAGAAGCAACCTGTGAAGGTAACACCTTATTTTTTGGCAACGATAAACTAATGAAAACAAAAGGTATCGACCTGTCTAACTACACAAAGCAGGCACAATCCTTAGCCAAAGAAGCCAAAACTCCCATGTACTTTGCTATCAATGGCGAGCTTGCAGCAATTATTGCCGTTGCCGATCCGATTAAGTCTGATTCTATTTCAGCGATCAAGCGACTTCAGGCAAATGGAATACGGGTCATCATGTTAACAGGTGACAACAAGGAAACTGCTGCGGCTGTGGCTAAAAAAGCAGGGATTAACGAATTTTTAGCAGAAGTGCTTCCTGAGGATAAAGCCAACAAGGTTCAAGAACTTCAAAACAGTGGAGAAATCGTTGGTATGACAGGCGATGGTATCAACGATGCTCCAGCTCTGGCATTAGCCGACGTAGGCTTTGCAATAGGCACAGGTACAGACATAGCGATTGAAAGCGCAGATATAACCCTAATGCGTGGATCTCTTCACGGGCTCGCTGATGCGATAGCAGTGAGTAAAGCGACACTGCAAAACATCAAGCAAAACTTGTTTGGCGCGTTTGTATATAACGTAGCGGGAGTCCCTTTTGCAGCAGGTATTCTTTACCCCTTCTTTGGCATCCTACTGAGTCCTGTCATTGCGGGGGCGGCAATGGCGTTTTCGTCATTAACTGTGGTGTCAAATGCCAATCGACTACGTTTATTTAAAGCCAAAGACCACTAAGGAGAATCTCTATGATGGTGATTAATTTATCCGGCTTAGCATTAATCGCGCTTATTGTTTGGTGGTTCTGGTTATACAAACCTACTAAAACTATTGTTAAAAACAATGAAGTGGTAATTGAAGTGAAGGATGGGGTCTATTCGCCATCATCAATTCAATTGAACGCAAATCAACCTATTTCACTTAAATTTTTACGCAAAGATCAAACACCCTGTTCTGAGACTCTGCTAATTCCATCATTAGATATAAGTGAACAGCTTAAACTTAATTCTGAAACATCAATAACACTGCCTAGCTTATCTCCCGGTGAATACGAATTTCATTGTCAAATGCAGATGTATCGCGGTGTCTTAAAGGTGGTTTAAATAAATGTATGCTTAAAACTTACAGCCAGTAGGAGATCAACATGAAAAATGAAAGCCCTAAATTCTGGTCAACGCCGACAGGCTGGGCTGCTCTGGCACTGACTGCCGCAGCAACTTACTTCTTGGTGTTTGAACATGGGCAACATGTCCTGCTATTTCTTCCCTATTTAATTTTATTGTTATGTCCTTTGATTCACGTATTTATGCACAGCAGTCATGGCAAGGATGGACACAATCATTCACACACAACTGAACACGATAAGAAAGAGAACTTTCAAGAACTTAGTGAAAAGAACGCAGCCTACCGCGATGGCTACATACAAGGACTAGAAGAAGGACATAAAACATCGCACAAAAAGGAGAACAACCATGAATGAGACCTATGATTATGGCTTATGGTCAATGGTGATACTGAACTCAGCGATTTTTATCTTTTTTGCTTTTAGTTTTGTCAAACCCAAAACATCAACTGACTGGCGAAGTCTTGGTGCATTTTCTGCGTTCATAGTTGCCCTATTTACTGAAATGTATGGTTTTCCATTAACTATCTATTTCTTGTCTGGATGGCTGAATAAAAATTACCCAGAAGTAAACTTCTACGCACACGAAAATGGGCACTTATTGCATACATTCTTTGGTTTTGAAGGCGATGCTCATTGGGATCTGTTCCACATTGCAAGCATGGTGTTTATCGTTACTGGCTTCTTTATCTTGTCATCAGCATGGAACGTACTTCATCACGCACAAAAGCAACATCGACTTGCGACTACAGGATGGTATGCAAGATGCCGTCATCCCCAATACGTAGCATTTATTCTCATCATGTTCGGCTTTTTGTTGCAGTGGCCGACGATTCCCACATTGGTGATGTTTCCTATATTGGTGGTGGTTTATGTAAAACTGGCTAGGCGTGAAGAGGCTTATGCTATTTCTGAGTTCGGAGCAAAGTACCGTGACTATATGAACACAACCTCAAGTTGGATTCCAAAATTCAAAAAAAACTAAGAAAGTAAAAAGCATGAATCAAAAGTGATAGAAATATTCTCATTCACATTAGGAGATAACATAATGAGCGATTTAGATCATAGAGTCGGTGTCAGAGAGCAGAACTTAGTAGTGCGCAATCTGAGGTTAAGTAATGTTACCCAAATAAATTGTGATGCTCTCATTGAAGAAATAGACCGTGTATTTGGTATTGATGAAGTGAGTTACAACATAAAAGATAGTGAGATACATCTCGCGTATGACGCTGTAAATATCAATCTTGATGGGATAGAAGAACTCATTAAAAAGCATGGTGCTGATGTTCATGATGATTGGTGGACAAAAACTAAAGATAGTTACTACAAGTTTGTTGACCAAAATGTTAAAGACAACGCGAAACACGAGCCTTGGAGTTGTCACTCAATACCTCGGAAGACTAACAAGAAGAATAAATAGCACAAACCGTCTCAGTTTCACGGAGAACTAACTCTGATTAAGGCTAATACATATTGGTCGGCTTAAAGGAGAGGTATGAGGAAATTTCGCGAGAATGCACTTTCCGTCGCTTGTGCGGCAATATTTGGCCTGATATGGGTTATTTGCTCCGAACTGGTAATTATATTTCCAACAATGATGTTAAACATTAAAAGCAACATATTGCATACCACATACTAATTGAAATCCGTAGTCGCTAAGGATGAGCTTGACGTACTTTATGCAGGACACTCCACGCCGACGAACGGTAAATCTAATGCCCTGACCTGCTCCCCTTAATCTAGTCCAGTCTACACTTAGTAATGTCTGAAGGCAGTGAAGCCATCACAGAAAATTAATGCTAATATGTACCAGCAGCAGCGGTAAAAATGACAACGGGGAGCGTGATTGCTCCCCATTCTTTTTTTGTCTCAATACACTTATTTGAAGGTATATGTTATCTGTTAAAAAGCAACTTAACTCTTAAATCAAGGTAAGCCCTGCGACAAGCGCCATTCTTTGACGATTCTAACAATATTCTCTGGTGTTCCATCTTCAAGTGTCAGTACATCCGTTGAACCGTACGGTGCCCATGTAATGGTAATCCCACTCTCTAGCTCCGCGACAAAGTGCTGTCCTTGTTGTGCAGCTTCACGCTTCGCAACTCGCTCACCATAGGCGCTACCCTCTCCCGTTTTAATACCTACGACTTGCTGTTTACCATTCTCGTCCGTATACATGTTGAAACGTACACGCATCGTCGTAGTGTCATTGGCCGAAAAATCTGGATTTCCCTCTAAGGTGCCATCCACAAGCTGATACGGCCATAAGGCGGCCACTAGAAAGCCCCCCATTCGCGCAAAGCCTGCTAACGCTTCTCCTGAAATCGACCATGTGCCTATCGTATTTGTCGTACTGGAGCTAAGAATGCCAAGGTTCGTTGCTGTGCCATTTGCGGGGATCGCAAGGAGTGCCGTTTTACCATAATCGGTTGCTTGACCCTGCCAACTGCCAATCAGGGATTCTTGTTGGGTTTTCGCCAGTTCAAACGCATACCCCACGCTTTTTCTAAACGTCTCATCAGAACAAGCTACTTCAAAGCAATATTCGTATTGCAGTTTTGGTGGTGCATCTGAGGTATCAGGTTTTACGGGCTCAGGAACGTGCGTCTCTTCAATGTTTGACACATAACCAGCGGCGCTTTGAGTGGGCGCAGCACTGCCAGCCGCACCGCCTGACATTCTCGTTCTGGACAGGTAGGCACTTTTCGCTTCTGGCGATAACGCCTCTTGCCCTTCCGCCGACAAGCTCCATGATTTGCTCATGCCATCTCGGAGCATCACAGGCTTAGAAGGGGAATCCGTCAATAGTGCTAACTCACCATTTTTCAGCTTGTCCACAAAACTGGAATAGCTCACCCCCTGAGGGAGTGCCGAGCCTAACGCTCTTTCGTCCAGCCGACCAATGTCACCTTCAACCTGACCAAACTCATATGCCATCAGTTCGGTTAACCGTACCACTCGATAACCCACAGTTAAATCCATCCGCTACTTTCAATGGGCGTATTCTACCTAACCAGCGGGAATTGCAGGATTTATAACCATGAGTTCGGTCTACCAATTGCAGACATTGTGATTTTCACCCACTACATCCAAACCTATTGATAATGACTTCATCATTAACCAACGTATCCCAAACAAAAAATAGGGCATAGCTTGAGAGGTGCTACCCTCCCAAACTATGAATTCTTGTATTAGTCAGCTTCCGCCGCTTCAACCGCCAACAGGTCAGCTCTTTCATTCCCTTCAATGCCCGAATGTGCTTTGACCTTAAATACCTCGACATACTTCCTAGAACTCAACTCGTCCACTTGTTGCCAAAGCTGGCGGTTTTTAACCGGTTTCTTATCCGCTCGACGCCAGCCTCGGTCTTTCCAATCGTCCATCCAGATATTGAAACCTTTCACACAGTAATCGCTGTCCGAATAGATAACGTCCCCATCTTCTGCGTATTCCAATGCTTCAATTAAGGCCAGTAGTTCCAGCTCAGCATTGTCGGTTTTTCGATTGATGGTAAAGCTCTCTTCATGAACAATCTCATTGTCTTCATCCATAACCACCAGCCCAATACCACCTCGCATACATCCGTGTTGGTTGTTTGGTGCAGCGCCGTCTACGTAAATTGAATAGCTCATTTTTTATCTCTCTCTAATTGTAAAAAGGGCGCATGACTTTGCTTAGCCAGCGCCCCGTTGATGATGTGATTTGATGTTTGTGTTACTGAAAGGATTCTGCGTTGTCTCGCAGTGCTAGACGTTGCTCCATCCATTCCTCTATTTCACTTTCGACCCAAGCCACGGCACGTCCACCGAGTGGGACACTCTTCGGAAAATCGGTTTCATCAGCCATGAACTTGTAGATAGTGGAGCGGCCTAGCCCTGTTAGTGACATCACGTCTTTAAGTCGTAGAAATTTCATTTTCACTGGGAATCGTCTCCTGCTTTGTATATACCCATGTGATAAGCCGCCATTGTAAAAAAAAGTAGTCGGTCTATTCCAAGCTAGAGCCAAAGCAGTAACGCTTTTCTTCCCACGCTTCAGCAAGACTGCTCATGCGGTGGAAGACACAACGCTTTATATTGGTATCTTTGCTCTTACAGCGTGTTCCTAGTCCATAGTTCCCTCGGTCGTTAAACAAGATCATTGATCGTTCTTTGCCTTTGTAGTGCTTTTCTATCGCTTCCTTCCAAGCTGTTTTTAGATGATCCACAAGCTGATTACTTTTATCCCAACAAATGGCAGGGCCGAAGTACTGACTATCATCAAGAAACAGCATTACTCGGTAGTTATGTGAAGGGGTTTTATCAGCTCGCTTACGCCATATATAAGGCAACGAATCGGCATCGATTTTCTCTTTCAGAATGTCAAAGTAATCATTAAGGATGCTGAGATCGGTGTCTTGATGATCTTTAGGCAGGTATAAATCCAAACGCATCGCAAGAGTACGTTGATACTGAGTGAGAGCCTGATCAAAGACCTTATCCATCGTGGTAAGCGCTGATTCATAAAGTCCCTTATTGCTGTAAAACAATGGATAATCTTTAAATGTTCTAGCACGAGTAATGGTTGGAAGGTGGGTTGTGTTCGACATGGGTAATACCTCTCAGTGTGTGAATGACATAGGCATTGCTCGCTCTGTATTTTTAAGGTGAGTCGTGACTGCAACCAAAGCTCTTGTTGGGGTGAGCGTTCCGGTTGGCAGTGGGCTTCGCTAGACGACTGATTCGATAAAAAAACTCGTTTAACTGTAACGGGAACACTTGAGCGTCAGACAACAGCTCAAAACCTTCATTCGTAGGAGAGTAGGCTAATCCAGAGCATGGTTGGCTGTAATAATCTTCAACCACCCTATCCCATGTCTTCCTCACTTTTTTGTAGAGAAAACGTCCCCAACCCTCTCGTCCAGTGCCGAAGTTTTGAAAGAGATCCCTATCAAAGAGCAAGATAAGATGATGGTGATCGCTGGTGGGTTCACTGGCTTTCGTCCAGATATAACGAATGACCGTTTGCTGGTATTGATAAGTTCTGTCGGTGTATTTGTCTCTACAGAGCTCATTAGTCTCCGATTCTAAAATACGAAAGAAATGGGCAAACACCGCTAGGTAATCTTCTCCGAAGTCACTCGGTAGGTTTAGGTTGATGTGAACAGCAAAGATTCTTGGATATTGGTTTAGAGCTTCATTCAGCACTCGGTCTATCCCCTCTAGGTATTCGAGGACGAGACCATCCTCAAAGTAGTAGAGTGGTTTACCATTGAAGGTTCTGTCATGAGTGATGGTGAGGTGGTTAAGAGCATCTGAACGACTATGAGTAACGTTAAGTTGATGAATCATGATTGGTTCCTGTGGTTTGTTGTGATTCCCACAGGAACTGTTACTACCGTTATTTTTTGAGCTACTTATGACTATGGCCGAAATTTCGTCTACCGCTACCAAAGTGCTTGGTGTTCTCTTTTGCTAGATAGCTAATGTGCTTGAAGAACTCATCAAACGCATCATCAAAGTCATCAGAGTTACAATTCAAGCGGTGGATGACCACACTGTCGCTATTCTTTCTCTTTGAAAAATGGACTAATCCGTTAGCTTCTTCGTAGTCGACACCAGCCACCCTCGCCCATGCTTCTACAATAAAGGAACCTAAGTTTTCCTGTTGCGTTTGAGTTTTCCCTAGCCAATTAAATCTGTCTTTGTTGAACATGAGTACTAGGTGATAGTGTTCATTCATCGAAGTAGAGCGCTCCCTCACCCAAGCAATCCGCACTTTGCAGGGATGCACTCTAGCCCTCCCTTCTCTTTTCTTTCGTTTTCCCGAGTGATCAATCTGCGACTGTAATGAGCGTAGAAAGTCGGTCATGACATTACCGCTCATTTCATTTTTCCTGAGCTTAGGAAACCTCAAATCCACGCGAATAGCCATAAGCCGAGGATACTCGTCCAATGCGAGATCAATCGTATTGTGCATCTTCTCTAAGTAGTCGATATAGAGTGGACCATGCTCGGTCTGGATAGGTCTACCCAGAAACGTTTTCTTGGTGGTTAGTCTGAGGTTTTTGTTTTTCCTAGAACGTACATTCATTCCTATCTACTCCTGTGTTTAGGTTCATAGATAGGTCTGTGTCGTTATTTTTAATTGCGTACTGTGAGTCACTAGGGGTGACTCAGTTGATGAGCTTATGCCGATGTAATGGGTGTATTGATAGGGTAGAGATGACTGTAATAATACTAACCAGACAGACAATGTAAAAAACTGCTACGTATACATTTCCTGTCCGTCTAAAAGAGCAATGCTAGTTAACCGTCAACACCTAGGCACTGAACTGTGAAAAATCGATGCTCTCTCCCCACTCTCGAATCCAAGTAAGTTACAAGTTAAATGACAATCTATTGAGCTAGTTAATGAAGAGATAGCTCGATAATGCCCACGACTTCAACAGCAATCCATCACTCCAAAACAACCCAACGCATCCTCATTTATTGTCAAAAACTTCAGTTTATACGTTTTTACTTCTGGAGCTTACTCACATAAAAAGTGAAAAAACCATTTTATCTATCTTATTGATTTTTAATCGGACTACACTAAAATATATAATATAATCTGCTAGACAAACAACGGCTAGAGGTCCTTATAATGGAAGAAAGTGAAAACCTAAATCTGGAAAAGAATGACACTCATCAGCTACACAATTTCATCAATCCGTATGATAGGGAAGGCGGATATATTTTGTTTTCTGGAGGGTATTCAAAAGAAGAAAAGATCGATAGGAAATCCTACTCTCCTATTCGTTATTTGATGATGAAAGATTGGCATGAACTGAAGTCAATACTGCCATACTTCACTCCTTATGCTGATACTTACCTTCTTCCTTCTTGTCCATTGAGCGAGTCTAAGTTTCGCTCAAATGTTATCTCAAAAGATCTTGTTGAATATAAAAACATCTACAACTTTTTCGAACAAAGAGACGACATTGGGCAGCAACGTAAATCAACCCTGATTAGCCTGTGTTTCCTGTTAGCGGAAAACTATGTATTTGAGTTTGGAGGTATTCCGAGAGGTATAAAATGGCTCGCTGCTCGCTTAGGGACCAATAGCCGAAAGATCACTGACTGTATAAAATCGCTCGTAAAGATGGAGCTAATCATTTTTCATAAGAAAAGAGCGGATATCGACAGCGTAACTCTACCGTGCTTCATTGAACCTACAAGGACATTTCTATTCACTTTTACATCTTTATTCGTAGAGGATAAGACAAAAGAAGAATCTGGAGAAAAGGCGACTCATCGTGAGAAAAATTACCAAAAAAGAATGAGTATCATCGCCAAAAAAGAGTCCATCTATACATCTAAAGATGAAAGCTCAAATACTTCAAGCATTGACTATTATCTTTATGGTAAGGAGGGATTTTTCTGGTACCAAAACCAGTTATACACGCTGAAAGTGAATCTGTTGCAACTGGTAAGAGATCCACAAGTGGATGATGCAGTTAAAGTCCACGCTTATCGCATTTTGCTCTAGAAACACAGATGAAACATTCCTGTATTAGTGTATGTTTTCTTGCTAAATCTTACAGATCGTACTAGAGGGTTAACATCCGTCAAAGGCAATAGATTTACCTTGGAGTGCAAAGATTATCCACACCCATACGCCAATAAAAATGAATATCATTTACATTTATATCATGCCAAGATCTACCTAAATGGTAATTTATACGGATAATGTGTAAATCATTAGATATCCACCAACTGTTAAATGCGGCGACATCTCTATTCGCAGTAGTAGACAAAGGCTGGGGCTGAATCTCAAGACAGTACGTAAAAAATGTGATATTACCTAGATTAGCACTGGAAGACTCAATCATTAAAAGTAAAACTATTGTTAATGTAAAAACGCGATGATTTAAACCAACTGGGTAGTATATTGGGTAGTAAGATCCTGAAACACACAAAACAAGAAAACATAAATTACTGTTTTTAAAAAATAAAAAACAAAAACTCAACGAGCAGATCCAGAATATAGAATAGTATTTAAATCTGTTTTTATAGGTTCAAAAACCACAACAAAGCCCCTATTTACGGGGCTTTGTTGTTTTTAACAGTTTACATTTGTTTTTCTATGTTTAAAAATAACGGTGACAGAAATGGTGACATAAGATTGGTAGCTAGTCGTATATTTCTCCTTTGAATCGCCACTACTTCTGTAGACGACTTTTAGCCTCATTAAAATACTGACGTTCATACTCTAACGGTGATAGCCCATCATTGGAACTATGCTGTCGTTTCGGGTTGTAAAACATCTCTATATAATTAAACACATCCATCT
>NZ_JACDWZ010000005.1:0-19530 GCF_016464285.1 Vibrio sp. bablab_jr001 | reverse complement strand
TTTGCGACACTAGCTCAGTTGGTAGAGCGCAACCTTGCCAAGGTTGAGGTCACGAGTTCGAACCTCGTGTGTCGCTCCAGATTAACAGCTTTTATCGTGCTTAACGGTGACATGCGACACTAGCTCAGTTGGTAGAGCGCAACCTTGCCAAGGTTGAGGTCACGAGTTCGAACCTCGTGTGTCGCTCCAGTTGATAGCCTTCATCGTGCTCAACGGTGACATGCGACACTAGCTCAGTTGGTAGAGCGCAACCTTGCCAAGGTTGAGGTCACGAGTTCGAACCTCGTGTGTCGCTCCAGATTGATAGCTTTTATCGTGCTCAACGATGACATGCGACACTAGCTCAGTTGGTAGAGCGCAACCTTGCCAAGGTTGAGGTCACGAGTTCGAACCTCGTGTGTCGCTCCAGTTTAAATGCCCTCATCGTGCTTAACGATGACACAATACGGACGCGGGGTGGAGCAGCTTGGTAGCTCGTCGGGCTCATAACCCGAAGGTCGTCGGTTCAAATCCGGCCCCCGCAACCAATTTCTTCGTTTCAAGAGATCACTGCGCTAGACGCAGATTTTTTTACTCTTAAAACGGCAAAAGTTTGGCAAATCGCCAATGCTCTTTCTATAATGCTGTGAAGCATAAGCCCCCCTAAAAGAAACGCGCTGCTGAAAAGTAGTGTGATTTTTTGTCTTTCTGAACATGATACCCAGCCGGGTAGCCTGTTTAACCGGATACAGACTCACTTTGTACTGTTCATTAACAGACTTATCCACATTTTTTTTCTGTGGATAACTTGGTGCATAAAGTGTTTTTCAGTAGCTGGAATGGTGACTTGCGGCAGGATCTTTTTCGGCAATTCAGATTCTGAAATATTAGAGGGTGTCACTTAACTAATTGTTTTTTATGAACTTAATTCATTTCTCTGCAACAAGCATTCCAACAAAAAACGATCATTAACTGTATTTTCATTGATCCTAATCATTTCCTGCTGATGTGACTAACTTTTCTGAGATTTAGAAAACAATGTCTCATTAAAAATTTTTTCCACATTTGGAATATTTGAGAAGCATATCAAAGTCTGTGCGTACTGTTTGTGCAAACGGTTCTCATCTACGCATCTCTTGGCAGTCCTTTCTCAACGATACGTACCAGTCGCTGGTGTTTCGTGTTGCTGAACGGTAACTGACGCTCTTGTTCCTCAAGCGCCCATTGGATATGTTCGTCCAGCAGCTCAGACTGGCCTTGCTTACGCGTTAAGGCGTCGATGATGCGGGAGGAATAAGGTGCGTTCCCCATGGCAATAATCAGATTGCGTTGCCATTGCTGGTGGCCAATGCGGCGGATGGCAGAACCTTCCATATTGCGCAGAAACGTGGCTTCGTCCCATTCAAACAAAGTGACCAGATCGGGCTCGTTGAAAGCCGGGCGGCGGTGGAAGTCAGATTGCTGCGTGAGGTCGGCGTATCGATTCCATGGGCACACCAGTTGGCAATCGTCACAACCATAAATGCGGTTGCCCATCGCTTTGCGAAACTCCAGAGGAATCACGCCATCGTATTCTATCGTGAGATAAGAAATACAGCGCCGCGCATCGACCACGCCATCGGCGACGATGGCACCTGTCGGGCAGGACGTCACGCAGGCGCGGCATTTACCACATTGGTCTACAGACGGCGTATCGACGGGCAGCGGAATATCAACCAGCAACTCACCAAGAAAGAACCAGGAGCCGGCGTCTTTATCCAGAATCAGTGAGTGTTTGCCAGTCCAGCCCAGTCCGGCTTTCTGTGCCAGCGGGCGCTCCAGAATTGGCGCGGAGTCGACAAACGGCCGATAACCGAGCTCACCAACTGCGGCTTCGATTTTCTCACCCAGCTTTTTGAGCTGATTACGCACCAGTTTGTGGTAGTCGCGACCCAAAGCGTAGCGACTGATGTAGGCATGTGCCGGATTATTCAGGTTGCTGGCAAACTGGGCTTGCGGCGGCAGATAGTTCATCCGCGCGCTGATCACTCGTACTGTACCGGGTAATAGCTCTGCAGGGCGCGCGCGCATCATGCCGTGACGCGCCATCCAATCCATTTCACCGTGATAACCGGCATCAAGCCACTGCTGCAACTTGGCTTCATGTTGGCTCAGATCCACATCGCAGATCCCGACTTTCTCAAACCCGAGCTCAATAGCCCAGCTTTTGATTTGATCTGCAAGTGCGTGATAGTCCATAACGGTTCAGCTCGGTAAAAGGGGGCGGGGATCTTAGCGGATCTCCGGCGGTGGATCCAGCGGCACAATCTCGCTTTTTTCCTACCCAATTGGCGAATATTTTTCGGTTTGCTTACAGAAGAGAGCTTGTCTCTCAAATCCAACCCAGTTTACTATTCGGTTTCTTTTGGTTTTTATATAGTCGATGTCCGACACGTTAGAGATATTTTCAATGAGCACTAAGACCTTCACCCTTAAAGATGAACAAGCGACGGTAGACCTAGGCACAGCGCTGGCAAAACTGTGTACTCAACAAACCACCTTGTACTTACACGGCGATCTTGGTGCAGGTAAAACGACGTTCAGCCGCGGTTTTATTCGAGCACTGGGTCATGCAGGCAATGTGAAAAGCCCGACCTATACCTTGGTAGAACCTTATCAACTGGCACAGTGGCAGGTGTACCACTTCGATCTTTACCGCTTGGCGGATCCTGAAGAGTTAGAGTTTATGGGGATCCGTGACTATTTTACCGACGACGCGATTTGTTTAGTGGAATGGCCGGAAAAGGGCTATGGCATGCTACCGACGTCGGATATTGATCTCGAAATGCGTTACGATGGTAGCCAGCGTCAGGCGGTACTGACCGCCAACAACGACTATGGGCGTACATTACTGAGTCAGTTGGAGTTATGTTGATCGTTAAAGTTTGTCGTTCTTTGGTCGTCTGGCTTGCCCTGGCGACCGCTTTCCTTGCCAGTGCTGCGCAGGCTAATGTGTTGGAGGGGGTTCGAGTCTGGCCCTCTCCGGACGAAACGCGCGTCGTGATCGACGTGAAGTCCGAAGTTGATTTCAGTTATTTCACCCTCAGCGGACCCGACCGACTGGTAGTCGATCTCAAACAGACCTCACTCGGCACCAAATTACCGGTCAATGTCAGCGACAGCGCGATCCTGATCAAAATCCGCGCCAGTTCGCCACCAGAAAAATCGACCTATCGTCTGGTGCTGGAACTCAAAAAGAAATCCGCACCTCAGCTATTCAAACTTGCACCGACGCCGGGTGGCCAGTACGGCCATCGTCTGGTGATCGATCTGCCCCATGGCGAAAACAGCAGCCAGCCAGCGGCCAAACCGAGCAGCGAAACTAAAGTCAGTCGCGATGCCTCTCAGCTGTATGGTACTGCCGATATCGTTGTCGCGATTGATGCGGGCCACGGTGGTGAAGACCCGGGCTCGATCGGGCCAACCCGCAAGTACGAAAAAGATGTCACGCTGAGTGTGGCCAAAAAGTTGGCAGACCAGATTGATGCAGTTCCGGGTATGAAAGCGGTGTTGACCCGCCGCGGTGACTACTTCGTTAACCTGAATAAACGCTCTGAGATTGCGCGGAAGAATAAAGCGCATCTGCTGGTGTCGATTCATGCCGATGCTTTCCATACGCCGCAGCCGCGTGGTGGTTCGGTCTTCGTACTGAATACTCGTCGTGCCAACACCGAAATTGCCCGCTGGGTCGAAAACCATGAGCAGCAATCGGAACTGCTCGGCGGTGCCGGGGAAGTGCTGGCGAAAAACAATGCCGACCGCAATGTGAGCCAAACGTTATTGGATTTGCAGTTCAGCCATTCACAAAAAGAAGGCTATAAAGTTGCGACCAATATTCTCCGTGAAATGGGTAAAGTCGCGTATCTGCATAAACGTGAGCCGGTCAATGCCAGTCTGGCGGTGCTGAAATCGCCGGACATTCCATCGGTGCTGGTCGAAACGGGCTTTATTTCCAACCCAAGTGAAGAGAAGCTGCTGTTCCAGCGCAGTCATCAGGACAAATTGGCGCATGCTCTGACCAAAGCCTTGGTGCAATATTTTGAAGACAACCCACCGGAAGGAACCCTGTTTGCTAACCGCGGTAAGACGCAGAAACACAAAGTACAGCGTGGCGAATCGCTGTCGGTGATTGCCAGCAAATATGGCACCAGTGTGGATGAAATTGTTCAGACCAATAAACTGAAAAGTAACAGTCTGGCGGTTGGCCAAGTGCTGACGATTCCTGGTGGCAGTCGCGGTCCGGTGCCCGTGCCTGTGGTGAGTAATCCGGTTGAAACCGAAACCGTCACTCACGTGGTCAAATCGGGGGATTACCTTGGCAAGATTGCCAGTACTTACAAAGTCCCCGTTGAGACAATTAAGCGGGAAAATAACCTCAAGTCCGATACGCTCAAGCTGGGTCAGAAACTGAAAATTACCGTCAGTCTCAAAGACAAGCCGTTACGTAAACACAAAGTGGCACGCGGTGAGTTTCTGGGCAAAATCGCCAGTGAGTATAACGTCAGTGTGCAGAGCATCCGCGATGCTAACAAACTGCGTTCTGATCAGCTGGCGGTTGGTCAGGTACTGATTATTCCGAACAAATAACACAGGGCGAGTATGACGATTCGCATTCTGCCAGCGCGGCTGGCGAACCAGATTGCTGCCGGAGAGGTGGTCGAAAGACCCGCTTCGGTGGTGAAAGAGCTGGTGGAAAACAGCCTCGATTCCGGCGCAACCCGTATCGATATTGATATTGAAAAGGGCGGTGCCAAATTGATCCGTATTCGTGATAACGGTTGCGGTATTGATAAAGAGGAACTCGGGTTGGCGCTGAGTCGTCATGCTACGTCGAAAATCCATACACTGGATGATCTGGAAGCCATCATCAGCCTCGGGTTTCGCGGCGAAGCGCTGGCGAGTATCAGTTCGGTGTCGCGTTTGACGCTCACTTCACGCCCGGCAACTCAGGAAGAAGCTTGGTCGGCGTACAGTGAAGGTCGGGACATGCAAGTGCAGTTGCAACCTGCGGCACACCCGATTGGTACCACAGTGGAAGTGCTCGATCTGTTCTTCAATACGCCAGCACGGCGCAAGTTTCTGCGCACTGAAAAAACCGAATTCACCCATATTGATGAATTGCTGAAGCGGATCGCACTCAGCCGCTTTGACGTCACGTTCAACCTGCGTCATAACGGCAAATTAGTGCGTCAGTACCGAGCGGCAAAAACCGATATTCAGATGGAAAAACGCATTGCGGCGGTGTGCGGTGCGCCGTTTGTGCGCCATATGCTGAAAATCGAGCTGGAACATCAAGGGCTGACACTGCATGGCTGGATCACTACGCCGGAAGGCGCTCGCCAGCAGAGCGATCTGCAATACTGCTACGTCAATGGTCGCATGATGCGTGACAAACTGATCAATCACGCGATTCGTCAGAGCTATGAAACCAGCCTGCGCCCGGATCAGTTTGCCACTTACGTGCTGTTTATTGAGCTGGATCCGCATCAGGTCGATGTCAACGTGCATCCTGCCAAACACGAAGTGCGTTTTCATCAGGCGCGTCTGGTACACGATTTCATTTATCAGGCGCTCAGCAGCGCGCTGGCTGAAAGTCAGCACATTGATGCGCCAGCGCACAACGAATCGGCTTTCCACTATCACGACGAGCCTGAACTGACGTCAGCGGTGCCAGAGCGGGTGATACAGGCTGTCGAGAGCACGCCTGCTTATCCTAGTCGCAGCGATTATGAACAGCCAGCGCGTGAATCGACTCGTGATCAGGTGCGCGAAGCCCCTAGACACAGTGACTGGGTTGAATCACCGAAAGCAAAAGGCAAACCAGTACAAGAACGAATCAATTCACCTTCGCCTTCTCAGGCTGAAGTGCGCGCCTATCAGGCGCTGATGCAAACACCGGAATTGCCCGCGACGTCCAAGCAGGAACCGGCCACCGCAGTGGCGGAGCAGGCAACAGCGGACATCTTTACGGTGCAGCAACTTGGGAAAGCGGTGGCGGTGGTGCGTGGGCGCTATCTGCTGATGAATGCTCCGCAAGGCTGCGTGCTGTTGTCACTCAGTCAGGCTGCGTGGCTGAAAGTTCGCGGCCAGTTAAATGCGCAGCAAGGAGCATTGAAGAGTCAGCCACTCTTGGTACCGCTGTCGTTGAAGATGTCGGCGCAGGAAGCCCAGGCTTTGGATCATTATCAGCCGCTGCTGACACAATTAGGCTTGGAACTTAAACCGCGCAATCCGGGATCCTTGATGGTGATGGGCGTGCCGCAGCCACTCAGACAGCAAAATCTACAAATTCTGATCCCAGATCTGTTATCTTACGCGTCTTTGAATTTTGAGCAGGCCGACAAGCCGCTGGATCTGAATTCGCTCGCTGATTGGCTGAGCGATCGTGTGGTGAGCACGAAAGCTGACTACACTTTGTCAGAAGCGATCCAGTTGATTGCAGAGATTGAGCAGATGTGGCAGGGCAACCTCCCACTGCACGACGAGCGTTTTGTCCGACCTGTGGATTTTTCCGCGACCATTGCAGCACTAAACTCATGAGCACACAATTACCTTTAGCCCTGTTTCTGATGGGGCCGACCGCTTCCGGTAAAACCGATCTGGCCATTCGCCTGCGTCAAAAATTTCCGGTTGAGATCATCAGCGTGGATTCTGCGTTGATCTACAAAGGCATGGATATCGGTACTGCCAAACCAGACCAAGATGAACTGGCGTTGGCGCCACATCGTTTGATCGACATTCTCGATCCGAGTGAAGCCTATTCGGCGGCTGATTTTCGCCGCGATGCGCTGAGAGAGATGCAGGCGATTGTTGATCAAGGCAAAATTCCGTTGCTGGTGGGCGGCACCATGCTCTACTACAAGGCTTTGCTGGAAGGCTTATCGCCATTGCCAGCGGCCGATCCTGAGATTCGTCAGCAGATCGAACAAGAGGCTCAGCAACTGGGCTGGGCGGCGTTGCACGAACAATTACGTCAGATTGATCCCATTTCTGCCGAGCGAATTCATCCAAATGATCCACAAAGATTATCTCGGGCATTGGAAGTTTATCGGATTTCAGGTAAAACTCTTACTGAACTGACCCAAACGAAAGGCGAAGCATTGCCATTTCGCGTCAAGCAGTTCGCTATAGCTCCCAAGGAAAGGGCTGAGCTCCACCGTCGAATTGAACTCCGATTCGAAAAGATGGTCGAAGCAGGGTTTGAAGATGAAGTAAAAGCACTCTATGCTCGAAAAGATCTTCACCCTGATTTACCGTCGATCCGTTGTGTGGGATATCGACAAATGTGGGACTACTTAGACGGGAACTGTACGCTTGATGAAGCGATTTTTCGCGGAATCTGTGCAACTCGTCAATTGGCCAAGCGACAGATCACCTGGTTACGCAGCTGGGATGATTTAACTTGGTTAGATAGCGAAAACGTTGAACAAGCATTGGAAACTCTCTCAAATGCCATAGCATCTGATTGAGTTAGCTGTGTATAATGTGATCGCTTTTGCGTGATGTGCCCTGTAAAGGATCCGTTACTTGTTTTTGGTGCGCAAGCCCCAATGATCAGTAACAACGGGGAGTTTTTATTCGTTTAGCTCAGATGCAAAGGCCGCACAGATTTTCGTGCACCGCTAGCTAAATAACTACAACAAAATACAAATAAGGAAAATAAAATGGCTAAGGGGCAATCTCTACAAGACCCATTCTTAAATGCACTACGTCGCGAGCGTATTCCGGTTTCGATCTACCTTGTGAACGGCATTAAGCTGCAAGGCCAAATTGAATCGTTTGATCAGTTTGTGATCCTATTGAAGAACACTGTGAACCAAATGGTTTACAAGCACGCTATCTCAACCGTGGTACCGGCGCGTCCAGTTAGCCACCACAGCGGCGAACGTCCTTCGAATGATCGCGGCGCAGAGAAATCAGAAGATTAATTCTCTGTACACAAATTATTATTTATTAAGGAGTTGGTAGCTTGTTTGACCGTTATGAAGCCGGTGAGCGAGCCGTACTTGTTCATATCAACTTCACGCAAGAGGGTGAATGGGAAGATCTCAGAGAATGTGAAATGCTGGTCTCTTCCGCAGGAGTGTCGACATTACAGGTGATTACCGGTAGCCGACAAACTCCTCACCCTAAATATTATGTCGGTGAGGGCAAAGCCCAAGAAATTGCTCAGGCAGTCCAGTTGACTGGCGCTGATGTGGTGATTTTCAACCATGCCCTCTCTCCTGCCCAAGAACGTAACCTTGAACACCTCTGCCAGTGTCGAGTGATTGACCGTACCGGTTTGATCCTGGATATCTTTGCTCAGCGCGCGCGTACTCACGAAGGTAAATTACAAGTGGAACTGGCCCAGTTGCGCCATATTTCTACTCGTCTGATTCGTGGTTGGACGCACTTGGAACGTCAAAAGGGTGGTATCGGCTTACGTGGTCCGGGTGAAACCCAGTTGGAGACGGACCGTCGTTTATTGCGTGAACGTATCAAAGCAATTTTGCGCCGTTTAGAGCGAGTCGCTAAACAGCGTGAACAAGGTCGACGTGCACGAAACCGGGCGGAAATACCTACGGTTTCCTTAGTCGGTTATACCAACGCAGGTAAATCGACCCTGTTTAACCGTATTACATCAGCAGGCGTCTACGCCGCAGACCAATTGTTTGCGACGTTGGATCCGACCTTGCGTAAAATTGATTTAGACGATGTCGGCCCGGCAGTACTGGCAGACACCGTAGGATTTATTCGTCATCTGCCGCACGATCTGGTGGCTGCATTCAAAGCAACGTTACAAGAAACTCAGGAAGCTGACATTTTGTTACATGTTGTGGATGCCAGTGACGAACGATTTCGTGAGAATATCCAGGCTGTTGATGAAGTTCTGCAGGAAATTGAGGCGCATGAAGTCCCAACCCTGCTGGTGATGAATAAAATCGATAATCTGGAAGACCAGAAACCTCGTATAGAGAGAGATGACGAGGGCGTACCGAGAGCGGTGTGGATCTCGGCCATGGATGGTCTGGGCATTGATTTGCTGTTTGCAGCGTTGACTGAGCGTTTGGTCAGTCAGATTGTCCAATACCGCTTGCGAATTCCGCCTCAACATCAGGGCAGAATCCGTAGTACTTTCTTCCAAATGAAGTGCATACAACAAGAAGAGTATGATCCGGAAGGCAATTTACTGATCACAGTTCGTATGCAGCAAGTGGATTGGTCTAGACTAGAAAAAAGAGAAGAGGCAGTTTTACGTGACTTTATAGTTACTTAAAGGACTGCTAGAGTATAACGTCATATCAAATGATGGAGCTTTCTAATGGCGTGGAATGAGCCCGGAAATAACAACGGCAACAACGGCCGCGATAATGACCCATGGGGTAATAATAATCGCGGCGGTAAAGGTGGCCGTGAACAAGGTCCGCCAGATTTAGACGAAGTGTTTAATAAGCTGAGTCAGAAGCTGGGTGGCAAGTTTGGTAAGAAAGGCGGCGGTAAAGGACCATCTTTCTCCGGTGGTGGTGCAATCGGCTTTGGTGTCATTGCTGCGATTGCTGTCGCTATCTGGTTCTTTGCTGGCTTCTACACAATTGGTGAAGCTGAGCGTGGTGTTGTGCTGCGCCTCGGTAAATACGATCGCATTGTCGATCCGGGCCTGAACTGGCGCCCACGTTTTATCGATGAAGTGACACCGGTTAACGTGCAAGCGATTCGTTCGCTGCGTGCGTCTGGTCTGATGTTGACCAAAGACGAAAACGTGGTCACGGTATCGATGGACGTTCAGTACCGTGTAGCGGATCCGTACAAGTACCTGTTCAAAGTAACCAACGCAGATGACAGCCTACGCCAGGCGACCGACTCTGCATTGCGTGCCGTGATCGGTGACTCTCTGATGGATAGCATTCTGACCAGTGGTCGTCAGCAAATTCGTCAAAGCACTCAGGAAACCCTGAACCAGATCATCGACGGTTACGACATGGGGCTGATCATCGTTGATGTGAACTTCCAGTCAGCGCGTCCACCAGAACAGGTGAAAGACGCGTTTGATGATGCGATTGCCGCGCGAGAAGATGAAGAGCGTTTCATTCGTGAAGCAGAAGCGTACAAAAACGAAATTCTGCCAAAAGCGACCGGTCGTGCTGAGCGTCTGAAGAAAGAAGCTCAGGGTTATACCGAACGTACCGTGAATGAAGCTCTCGGTCAGGTAGCGCAGTTTGAGAAACTGTTGCCAGAATATCAGGCATCACCAAAAGTTACGCGTGATCGTCTGTATCTGGATGCGATGCAGGAAGTGTACTCGAATACCTCTAAAGTGCTGATTGACTCAAAATCCAGCGGTAACCTGCTGTACCTGCCAATCGACAAATTAGCGGGTCAGGAAGGTGAAGCGACTAAGCGCCAAACGAAATCATCGTCTGCTTACGATCAGATTGAGTTGGAATCTCAGCGCACTGATACGGAAACCGATACCCAATCTCGCTCAACCAGTACACGTCAAGGGAGATACTAAGAATGCGTAAGTTAATGATCCCTGTTGTCGTTGTTGTTCTGGCGTTGCTGCTGATGTCGATGTTCGTTATCCCGGAAGGGGAGCGTGGTATCGTCATTCGTTTCGGTCGAGTGCTGAAAGACAACAATGATGTATCGAGAATTTACGAGCCGGGTTTGCATTTCAAAATGCCTCTGTTCGATCGTGTGAAAACGCTGGATGCACGTATTCAGACTATGGACGGCCGTTCAGACCGTTTCGTGACCTCTGAGAAAAAAGACGTCATCATCGACTCATACGTGAAATGGCGTATTGAAGATTTCGGTCAGTACTATCTGGCGACTGGTGGCGGTAACACGCTGACAGCCGAAGCTCTGCTGGAACGTAAAGTGACAGACGTGCTGCGTTCGGAAATTGGTGCGCGTGAAATCAAGCAGATCGTATCTGGTCCTCGTAACAGCGATGTGTTGCCAGCGAGCCCGGATGCCGATGTTGTGACGACTGAAGCGGCAAAACAGGCGTTGGAAATTGATGGTCAACGTGACCAGATCATGGAAAACGTACTGGAAGATACCCGTAAGAGCGCCATGAAAGATTTGGGTGTGCGTGTGGTTGACTTCCGTATGAAGAAAATCAACCTGCCGGATGAGATTAGTGAATCTATCTACCGTCGTATGCGCGCAGAGCGTGAGTCGGTAGCTCGTAAACACCGCTCTCAAGGCCGTGAAAAAGCCGAAGTTATCAAAGCACAAGCTGAGCTTGAAGTGGCGACCATTCTGGCCGAAGCGGATAAAACAGCTCGTGTAACACGCGGTGACGCGGACGCGAAAGCGGCGAAGATTTATGCGGATGCCTACAACAAAGATCCGGAATTCTTCAGCTTCTTACGTTCATTACGTGCGTATGAAAAATCATTCAGCCAGAAGAGTGACATTCTGGTACTGGATCCGAAGAGTGACTTCTTCCAGTACATGAATAACTCTAAAGGTGCTGCGGCAGCGAAATAATCGCTGAGCAGATAACATAAAGGCTCCGTAAGGAGCCTTTATTGTTTGTCTATCAACCGATGGGAGAGCCCATGTCTAATTCAATTTGGGTCGCAATTGGTTTGGTGTTGATTGCCGAAGGACTTGGTCCTTTGATTGCACCGAATGGCTGGCGACAAATGGTGGCTCAGTTGAGTGAGCAACCAGACAACCAATTGCGCCGGATTGGCGGTTGTCTGGTGGTGGCGGGTGCCGTCATCGCTTATTGCTTTATCCGCTAAACACCCGTTCTCGCGCTCAGTAATGTGGGGGCGGGGTTTCCTGTGAAGGGTCGGCCAGATTGGATGTATCCATATTCTTCACCTTACCCACCACAAATTTCATCTGATCCTGCATTTTTGTAATCAACAGCTGCTGATGACTTAACGCTTCATTGAGGTCGTCAATGGTCTGCTCCTGAAACGCCACTTTGCATTCCAGGTCATCTATGCGCTGTCGCAGCGAAGTCAACATATCGTCTTTCATGATTAATCGTCGAGTTTCCAGGCTTGAGCTATACCGGCAGACGTGCCGGAAATGACACGCTGCTGTGAATCGAAAGCCGCATCATACACTACCGCACGCGGCGGACGGGCATCTTTTCGCGGTTCCGCTTCAAAGCTGTCGAGCTTCTTACCGGTTTCGGTGTTCCAGATATCGACGCGGCTGGACGGAGTGCCAGTGACCAGGCGCGAGCCATCATCGGAAAAGCGGGCTGCGGAAAATATCAGCTGACGTGAGAAACTGCTGAGCGCGCTGCGTTTTTTTCCTGTCTCTAAATCCCACACAATGGCTTGATTACCGCCATCAGAGGTAAACGCCAGCTTGCCGTCACGCTGCAAAGCCACACGATTTACCCGTTGTTCGTGTTCAAATTTATGCAGAATCTGGCCTGTTTTGGTATCCCACAGATAAGCGGCGTAGTCGTTCCCTCCCGTCAGGGCATAGCGACCATTGGGGGAAATGGCGACAGAATTGACTTTTTCCTGGTGGGCAAGGAACTCCAGACGTCGTCCGGTGACTAAATCGACGTAAATGGCTTTGCCGTTGGAGAGACCAAGCAGCACTTGTTCGCCGTCGCTGGTGATGTCGACATCACGAATTAAACCGTCTGAAATAGACCAAAGGCCTTTGGCCTGCGTCCAGGCGAGATCCCAGACCGCGAAGTTGATTTGGCTGGCGGTCACGGCATAACGGCCGTTATCGGAGAGGCGGATCTGAGAAACCGTGCTCGCTTGAGGATCCTGCGCACCGAGGTCCGCGAGTTTTTTGTGCTCACTGAGATCCCACAGCACCAATTGATGCTCCTTGGAGTAAATCAGGGCAAATCGACCATCCCGGCTGAGGCCGAAACTGGTGGATCCTTCAGGCTCTAAATCCCAGCGTTCGACATTCTGGTCAGAGAAAAAACAGCCATTTAACAAGGAAATGACAACAAACAGCAGGATGGAATGAGAAATTATTCGCATCAGTTCTAATTATCCGCCAAGTGTGTAAAGACAATCTGAAAACATAAGGCTATATTGGTACAACTCTGTGCTGTGCACCAGCTTGAAACCAAGATTTGTGCACAACGACAAAAGGTTTGCCTACAAATTGGAGAATTCAATGAAATCACTTTTTAAAGTGTCGCTACTGGCCGCTACCGTTGTGTTGGCAGTCGGCTGTCAGAAAGAAGAAGCTGCGAAACCAGAAACGGCAGCACCAGCCGCAGCTGAGCAAGCTACGGCAGCGAAAACCGTAACTTTCCAGTCTGAAGATGACAAAGCAGCGTACGCAATTGGTGTTTCGTTTGCGAACTACCTGAGCAGCAGCATTGAAAAACCAAGTGAAATTGGCATCAATCTGAACAAAGATATGGTTCTTCAGGGTATCCAGCACGTATTTGCTGGGAAAGCGGAAATGACCGAAGAAGAGACCCGTGCTGCTCTGGAAGCTTTGGACAAACGTGTAGCAGAAAAAATGAAAGCTCAAGCGGCTGAAAAAGCGGCAGCGAACAAGAAAGCTGGCGATGAATTCCGCGCTGAGTTCGAAAAGCAGGAAGGCGTGAAGAAAACGTCAACCGGTCTGCTGTACCAAGTTCTGACGCCAGCACAAGGTGATTCACCAAAAGATACCGACACCGTGCAAGTGCATTACAAAGGCACATTGACCGACGGTACTCAGTTTGACAGCTCTTACGATCGTGGTGAGCCAGCGACATTCCCGCTGAACCGCGTGATCCCTGGCTGGACTGAAGGTGTTCAACTGATGCAAGTCGGTTCAAAATACAAGTTCGTCATTCCGCCAGAGCTGGCTTACGGCGAACAAGATACCCCGACCATTCCTGCTAACTCGACACTTGTGTTCGAAGTTGAGCTGCTGAAAATCGACAACGGCGACAAAGCTGCGCAATAATCGTCACGGTTTGGAACGAAATAGGGCCTGACTTGTTCAGGCCCTTTTTGATCCCGGTCGAGAACTGCAACAGAAGTTGTTCTAAATCACTTGTTGGCAATATAGCAGAGTCTTCGGCTAAAATTTTCTGATAAACTTACACCAATTTGTTGATTTTTCGTTCTAAGGTCAAAGTACAGTGACAACGACAGATACTATTAATGCCGATATGTTGCTTGAGATGGAATCCGTGCATGTGAAACCATTTACAGAGCATGACAAAGTAATTCTGCGCTCATACGAAGCCGTGGTGGATGGGATCGCCAGCTTGATTGGCCCTTTTTGTGAAATCGTTCTGCACTCGCTGGAAGATCTGAACACCTCGGCGATCAAAATTGCTAACGGCGAAAATACGGGCCGTCAGGTGGGCTCGCCGATCACGGATCTGGCGTTGAAGATGCTGCGTGATATTGAAGGATCGGAGCGAAACTTCTCACGTTCTTACTTTACGCGCGCCAAAGGCGGTGTGCTGATGAAGTCGATCACGATTGCCATTCGCAATGGTGAGAATCGTGTGATCGGCTTGTTGTGTATCAACGTCAACCTTGATGCGCCTTTCTCTCAGGTCTTGCAATCGTTCATGCCAACTCAGGAAGCGCAGGAAGCCGCGTCATCAGTCAACTTCGCCAGCGATGTGGAAGAGTTGGTTGACCAAACGGTTGAACGGACGATTGAAGAGATTAATGCGGACAAATCGGTGTCGAACAACACTAAAAACCGTCAGATCGTCATGGCATTGTTTGATAAGGGTATCTTTGATATTAAAGATGCGATTAACCGCGTGGCGGATCGCCTCAATATCTCGAAGCACACGGTGTATCTTTACATCCGTCAGCGCAAAACTGAGGATGACGAAAAGTGAGTCTTACCTACACCTTATTGGTGAATGGGTCGGTCTACGGTACGCAGTCGGCGCGCAACGCTTATTTGTTTGCCAAGGCAGTGATAGAAAAAGGCCATACTCTCAAGAGCGTCTTTTTCTATCAGGACGGCGTACAAAATGGCTCGGCGCTCACTGCGCCAGCCAACGATGAGTTTGATTTGGTTAAAGCGTGGCAACAACTGGCTGAGCAGCATCAGGTGCGTTTGGAAACCTGTGTGGCAGCAGCGCTACGCCGTGGTGTGGTGAGTCAGAGTGAAGCTGAGCAGCACCAATTGCCGGGCGCGAACTTGGCGGCTCCGTTTGAGCAAACCGGGTTGGGTAGTCTGGCAGAAGCGCTATTGAGCCAGGACAGAGTGGTACAGTTTTGAAAAAAGTCGCGTTTGTATTTCATTCCGCGCCGCACGCCATCAGTGCTGGCCGTGAAGGTTTAGATGCGCTGTTAGCCGCGTCGGCGTACAGCGAAGATCTGGCGGTGTATTTCGTCGGCGAAGGCGTGTTGCAACTGGTCAAAGATCAGCAACCACAGTCGGTGCTCAGCCGCGATTACATCAGCGCGTTTAAGCTGCTGGATCTGTATGACATTGAACAGCGCTTCGTGTGTGCCGCCAGCCTGGCTGAGTGGGGATTGACTCGCGAGGATCTGCTGGTGGACGTTGAAAGTCTGGATCCGCAAGCCATCGGCTCGCAATGGCAGGCTTTCGATCAGATTGTTACCTTCTAATCACAGGAACGTTTGTGTTACACATTATTAAACATCCTCAGCAACTCGCGATCGCCAGTCGGTATCTTCAGCCGAATGACGCTATCGTGCTGGTCGAAAATGCGGTGTACGCAACGAGCGAACAATCGCCATTTTTTGGCTATTTCAACAACCACAATCCGGTTTATGTGCTCAAAGAGGATCTCGAGGCCAGAGGTTGGTTGAATCGTTGCGCGCAGAACATTCAGATTATGAATGTGGCTGATTGGGTCGAATTAACGGTTAATTACGACAAATCAATGAGTTGGTAGTGGTGGCCATCAGCTGTACACCACATTGTCCATCCTGCTTTTTCTACCCCGCAAAAAAGATCTGTATATTTCTTGACACACCTCTCACTGCTGCATAGAATTTTGCGTCCCTATTTGCGCAAAGTGCATTTGGGGCTAGATTTTTCACAAAGCTTACTTTCAAGTAAATTCAGGAGCTAGTTAATGGCAACTATTAACCAGTTGGTACGTAAGCCTCGTGCAAAGCAAGTTGCTAAAAGCAACGTGCCAGCACTAGAAGCGTGCCCACAAAAACGTGGTGTATGTACTCGTGTTTACACTACTACACCTAAAAAACCTAACTCAGCACTTCGTAAAGTTTGTCGTGTACGTCTGACAAACGGCTTCGAAGTAACATCGTACATCGGCGGTGAAGGTCACAACCTTCAAGAGCACTCAGTTGTTCTGATCCGCGGTGGTCGTGTTAAAGACCTTCCAGGTGTTCGCTACCACACTGTTCGTGGTGCACTTGACTGTGCAGGCGTGAACGACCGTAAACAAGCTCGTTCTAAGTACGGTGTGAAGCGTCCTAAGTCTTAATGGATTCCGTTAAGTAAGGCCAAACACTAAATTATTTTTTAATTTTTTGAAAAAACTGAAAAGTTTTGGATAAAACCTGAAGAAGACAACGGAGAATATTCCATGCCACGTCGTCGCGTCATTGGTCAGCGTAAGATCCTTCCAGATCCAAAGTTCAAATCTGAACTGCTGGCAAAATTCGTTAACATCCTTATGGTTGACGGTAAAAAATCTACTGCAGAAAAAATCGTTTACACTGCACTAGATGCTATGGCTGAGAAATCTGGTAAAGATCACTTAGCTGTATTTGAAGAAGCTCTTGAAAACGTTCGCCCAGCGGTAGAGGTTAAATCTCGCCGTGTTGGTGGTTCAACTTACCAAGTGCCAGTAGAAGTACGTCCGGTTCGCCGTAACGCACTTGCTATGCGTTGGTTGGTTGAAGCTGCGCGTAAGCGTGGTGAAAAATCTATGGCTCAACGCCTAGCTGCTGAAATGCTAGATGCGTCAGAGAACAAAGGTACTGCTGTTAAGAAACGTGAAGACGTTCACCGTATGGCAGAAGCGAACAAAGCGTTTGCTCATTACCGCTGGTAATACCTTCTGTGCTGCGAGGTTCTCTCGCAGCACATTTCTATTTTCTAAGGTGAACCTTAGTAAGAGGATACAATCGTGGCTCGTAAAACTCCTATTGAGCGCTACCGTAACATCGGTATCTGTGCTCACGTAGATGCAGGAAAAACAACCACTACTGAGCGTATTCTGTTCTACACTGGCCTTTCTCACAAAATCGGCGAAGTTCACGATGGTGCCGCAACCATGGACTGGATGGAGCAGGAGCAGGAGCGTGGTATCACCATCACCTCGGCTGCGACGACTACCTTCTGGCGTGGTATGGAAGCACAGTTCCAAGATCATCGCATCAACATCATTGATACCCCAGGACACGTTGACTTTACGATCGAAGTAGAGCGTTCTCTTCGTGTACTTGACGGTGCAGTGGTTGTGTTCTGTGGCTCATCTGGTGTTGAACCTCAGTCTGAAACTGTATGGCGTCAGGCAGACAAGTACCACGTTCCACGTATGGTATTTGTGAACAAGATGGACCGTGCGGGTGCAGATTTCCTACGCGTTGTAGACCAAATTAAACATCGTCTTGGTGCGAACCCAGTTCCAATCCAATTGAACATTGGTGCGGAAGAGGAGTTCAAGGGTGTCATCGACCTGATCAAGATGAAAGCCATCAACTGGAATGATGCCGATCAAGGCATGACGTTCACATACGAAGACATTCCAGCCGACATGCTCGAGCTTGCAGAAGAGTGGCGCAACCATCTGGTTGAAGCGGCTGCTGAAGCTAACGAAGAGTTGATGGAAAAATACCTGGAAGAAGGCGAACTGACTGAGCTTGAAATCAAGCAGGCACTTCGTCAGCGTACATTGAACAATGAAATCGTACTGGCCACTTGTGGTAGTGCGTTTAAGAACAAAGGTGTACAGGCCGTACTGGACGCAGTCGTTGAGTACCTGCCATCACCGGTTGATGTACCGTCTATCAAAGGTATCGATGAACGTGAGAACGAAGTTGAGCGTCACGCTGACGACAACGAACCGTTCTCTGCGCTGGCATTTAAGATCGCGACTGACCCATTTGTGGGAACGCTGACTTTCATTCGTGTTTACTCTGGTGTTGTGAATTCAGGTGATGCAGTCTACAACTCTGTGAAAGAGAAGAAAGAGCGTTTTGGTCGTATCGTACAGATGCACGCAAACAAACGTGAAGAAATCAAAGAAGTTCGCGCAGGTGACATCGCAGCAGCGATCGGCCTGAAGGATGTGACGACAGGTGATACTCTGTGTGACCAGGACCATAAAGTGATTCTGGAACGCATGGAATTCCCTGAGCCGGTAATTCAGATCGCAGTAGAACCTCGTTCTAAGGCAGACCAGGAAAAAATGGGTATCGCGCTGGGTAAACTGGCCGCAGAAGATCCATCTTTCCGTGTCGAAACCGACAATGAAACCGGTCAGACTCTGATCTCAGGTATGGGTGAGCTTCACCTAGACATCATCGTTGACCGTATGAAACGTGAATTCAACGTTGATTGCAACGTGGGTAAACCTCAGGTTGCATACCGTGAAACCATTCGTGGCAAAGCGGAAGTAGAAGGCAAGTTTGTTCGTCAGTCAGGTGGTCGTGGTCAATACGGTCACGTATGGCTGAAGATTGAACCTTCTGAACCAGGCGAAGGCTTTGTCTTCGTTGACGAGATCGTGGGTGGTGCGATTCCTAAGGAATTCATCGGCCCGGTAGCGAAAGGTATCGAGGAGCAAATGAACAACGGTGTGTTGGCGGGCTATCCAGTACTGGATGTCAAAGCAACACTATTCGACGGTTCATTCCACGATGTCGACTCAAGTGAGATGGCGTTTAAGATCGCTGGCTCAATGGCATTCAAGAAAGGTGCGCTTGAAGCAAAACCTGTCATTCTTGAACCGCTGATGAAAGTTGAAGTAACCACTCCGGAAGACTGGATGGGTGATGTGGTCGGTGACTTGAACCGTCGTCGTGGCATCATCGAGGGTATGGATGAAGGTCCTGCTGGCCTGAAAATCATTCGTGCGCGCGTACCACTTTCTGAGATGTTCGGTTACGCAACTGACCTACGTTCTGCAACCCAAGGTCGTGCTTCTTACTCTATGGAGTTTTCTGAGTACGCCGAGGTGCCTAAAAACATTGCTGATGCAATTGTGGCAGAGCGCGGTTAATAATGAATCTATTGCGCTGACGAGAGTTGGCGCATAAAATAGCAATTTCTGGCGCGCCTTGAGTGTACGTGACTTAAGGCGAATCATAACTAGGAAGGAACACGATCGTGTCTAAAGAAAAATTTGAACGTACGAAACCGCACGTAAACGTTGGTACTATCGGCCACGTTGACCACGGTAAAACAACTCTAACTGCAGCAATCTGTACTACTCTGTCTAAAGTATACGGCGGTGCAGCACGTGACTTCGCGTCAATCGACAACGCTCCAGAAGAGCGCGAGCGCGGTATCACAATCTCTACTTCTCACGTAGAGTACGACACTCCAAGCCGTCACTACGCACACGTAGACTGCCCAGGACACGCTGACTATGTTAAAAAC
>NZ_JACDWZ010000037.1:0-348 GCF_016464285.1 Vibrio sp. bablab_jr001 | reverse complement strand
GTGGTGCACAACAAAGAGAGCAAAACCTCGACCGAGATGCTCTCACTGCTGGATAACGCGGTGGCCACGTCCAAAGCCAATCCGGAGCTGAAGTACGGTTTTGTCACCAGTGCCACCCATCAGGTGGTGATGGGCAAACAACAATGGAAAGCGCTGGTTGAAGAAGCAATTCATCACGACTGGGTCACCTTCCGCTTCCAGGCGGCTAACCACAGCGACGGCCAGACGTTCCACCGTGAAGTGTTCTCGGCGATTGAAAAAGACAACGTGCGCTACAGCGCCAACCAATACCTGTTTGCCTTAGAGCAGCTGCACGCCAGCCACCTGTTTGACCAGTACGTGTTGCAG
>NZ_JACDWZ010000036.1:0-481 GCF_016464285.1 Vibrio sp. bablab_jr001 | reverse complement strand
TTGTTTGCCCATCACCACCTGATGGGTGGCACTGGTGACAAAACCGTACTTCAGCTCCGGATTGGCTTTGGACGTGGCCACCGCGTTATCCAGCAGTGAGAGCATCTCGGTCGAGGTTTTGCTCTCTTTGTTGTGCACCACACCCAGCGACGCATCCGCCGCGGCCATGCCGGTCGGGTCAGGGTTGACCACCTGAATGGCGTTGATGAGGCCATCGGCCACCAGACGCAGCTCGCTCTCATCCAGGTTGGGCAAAATCAAACCGAACTCATCGGTGGAGATGCGCGCAATGGTGGCGTTTGGCGTGGTGACGGTGGCTTTGAGCTGCGCGGCCAAATCACGCACCATGCCGTCGCCCGCTTCGTAGCCTTTCTCTTCGTAGAGCTCTTTGATGAACTGCGCCTGCAAAATGGCCACGCCGCCCACGGCGTTCTCGCTCAGCCAGCCATTGAGCTGGTTCATGTAGTACGCGCGGTTACCC
>NZ_JACDWZ010000035.1:0-253 GCF_016464285.1 Vibrio sp. bablab_jr001 | reverse complement strand
TTGTTTGCCCATCACCACCTGATGGGTGGCACTGGTGACAAAACCGTACTTCAGCTCCGGATTGGCTTTGGACGTGGCCACCGCGTTATCCAGCAGTGAGAGCATCTCGGTCGAGGTTTTGCTCTCTTTGTTGTGCACCACGCCCAGTGACGCATCCGCCGCGGCCATGCCGGTCGGGTCAGGGTTGACCACCTGAATGGCGTTGATGAGGCCATCGGCCACCAGACGCAGCTCGCTCTCATCCAGGTTAGGC
>NZ_JACDWZ010000034.1:0-317 GCF_016464285.1 Vibrio sp. bablab_jr001 | reverse complement strand
TTTAGAAGATTGTTTGTAAAGTTCTCAATGTATTCCTGAATGGAATACACCAACAAACACATTCAAGTGTGCTTGGTATCGAAGCTTACTGATTCAGTAAGTCTTCAAATTGAGTCCGGCAAAATCAGTCACACACTCATGTAAATTAAATGTGTGACACCTAGGTTGTTTAACAGCAACCCGAAACTCCTTCGGGTTGTATGGTTAAGTGACTAAGCGTACACGGTGGATGCCTTGGCAGTCAGAGGCGATGAAGGACGTAGTAACTTGCGATAAGCTCAGATTAGGCAGTAACAGCCACTTGAGTCTGAGATTTC
>NZ_JACDWZ010000033.1:0-536 GCF_016464285.1 Vibrio sp. bablab_jr001 | reverse complement strand
TGAATCGCCACTACTTCTGTAGACGACTTTTAGCCTCATTAAAATACTGACGTTCATACTCTAACGGTGATAGCCCATCATTGGAACTATGCTGTCGTTTCGGGTTGTAAAACATCTCTATATAATTAAACACATCCATCTTTGCGTCGTCTCTGGTCGCATAGATTTTTCGCTTAACTCGTTCACGTTTCAGCAGTTGAAAGAAACTCTCTGCTACTGCGTTATCATGGCAGTTGCCTCGACGGCTCATGCTACCCTCCAAACCATGAGCGCTTAGAAACTCACTCCAATCATGGCTCGTGTATTGGCTTCCTTGATCTGAATGAACCAGTACTTTGCCAGCAGGTTTACGACGCCATACCGCCATTAATAAAGCATCTAACGCAAGCTCTTTAGTGATACGACTGCCCATTGACCAACCAATTATTCGTCGTGAGAACAAGTCCATTACAGCGCCAAGATAGAGCCAGCCTTCATGCGTTTTGATGTACGTAATATCCGTTACCCAAGCCGTGTTGGGCGCTAATGGATTGAAT
>NZ_JACDWZ010000032.1:0-125140 GCF_016464285.1 Vibrio sp. bablab_jr001 | reverse complement strand
TTTCCCCATGTGAGAGTAGAACATCGCCAGGCTTTAAATTTAGACTCTTGAGTCTAACCAGTGCGGAGCGGTAGTTCAGTTGGTTAGAATACCGGCCTGTCACGCCGGGGGTCGCGGGTTCGAGTCCCGTCCGCTCCGCCATTTTATTCGAGAGTCGTCTCATTAAACACGAACAACAGGGGTGTAGCTCCAATTGGCAGAGCAGCGGATTCCAAATCCGCGTGTTGGGAGTTCGAATCTCTCCACCCCTGCCATCTATCCTAAGCCTCAGTCGAAAGACTGAGGCTTTTTCTTTATCTGCCTTTTCTTTTCTCTGATAAAAATCGTTACTAATTACTTTTCTCACTGAGATGCAACTTATCAGGATTCGCCTAAGCTTTGAGTTACTGAGGTGAATCATTTGCTTATATCAAGGATAAGGTTATGCAGATACAAACAGACAAGTCGTTGGAAACGGCGCATCAGGCCCGCGAAATCCCGCAGGAAGCTTTTGATTGGTACGACGAATACGCTCATGGCTTGATTGACCGTCGTGAGTTTATGAGGCGGCTAACTGGCCTGGTTGCACTAGGTTTTACGATGTCAGTTCTGACATCAGCATTATTACCCAATTATGCTTTAGCAGAACAAGTGTCGTTCAACGATCCGAAGATCAAGGCCACTTATGTCGAGTTTGATTCACCTAAAGGACATGGCAAAGGGCGTGGCTATCTGGTGATGCCGACTGAAATCAAAGGCAACTTGCCTGCTGTGCTCGTAGTGCATGAAAATCGCGGTTTGAACCCTTATATCGAAGATGTAACGAGGCGTCTGGCAATGAATGGCTTTATCGCTTTTGCTCCTGACGCTTTGTATCCACTGGGTGGTTATCCTGGCAATGATGATGATGGGCGCGCCATGCAAAGCAGTATGGATAAAGCAAAAATTGAAGAGGACTTCATTGCCGCTGCCCTATTTTTGAAAGCTCATCCGAGTTGCTCTGGAAAATTGGGAGCGGTCGGTTTCTGCTTTGGCGGCTATGTCGTCAATATGCTTGCCGCCACTATCCCGGATAAACTCGATGCTGGGGTACCTTTTTATGGTACCCCAGCCGCGGAGAGCTTGCGCAACAACGTCAAAGGACCGCTATTAATTCATTTTGCGGAGCTGGATCAGCGCGTCAATGCGTCCTGGCCTGATTATGAGAAAGTGCTGCAAGCCAACAAAGTACCTTATGAAGCAATCGTGTATCCTGGCGTGAACCATGGATTTCACAACGACTCAACCGCTCGTTACAATGAAGAAGCCGCTGAGTCTGCATGGGGTAAAACGCTGATCTTCTTTGACAGTCATTTGTCCTGATGGCTAACAGCCCTTGATGAAATAGATGCCAAATTGAGGGCTGTAACCTCGAACCTCATTTTCTTAGCTGTTATGATGCTCGGAAAAAGAGGAAGTCACGTTATGCCACATTTTCGTTTACGTGCGGTTGAACCGCAGACCGTACAAGTTCTGTCTAAAAGTTTGATTGACGAACTACAGCCACTAATGAAATCACCTCGTGGAGATTTCACATTTGAGTATATCTACACCACATTTTTCTTTGAAGGCGAAGTCTCGCCAGCCTATCCATTTGTCGAAGTATTGTGGTTTGATCGTGGGCAAGAGACACAGGATCAAGTTGCCGCTATTATCACGCGTCAGGTAATGGAGGTGCTAGGAGAAGATGTGAATGTGGCTGTGATTTTCACCGCACTCAAACCAAACGAATATTACGACAACGGCGAACATTACTAAGCATAAGGAAGTGTGAATGAACAGCGTCATCGACACGATTCAGGGGCACCGCTCGATTCGGGCATTTAAAGAGCTGCCAATAACACCTGAGCAATTAGATACGATTATTGCCTCGGGCATTTCTGCATCATCATCCAGCTTGTTGCAGGTGGTGTCGATCATTCGAGTCACCGATAAGCAAAAGCGTGCTGAATTGGCGAAGTTGGCCGGTAATCAGGCTTATGTAGAAAGTGCCGCAGAGTTTCTGGTGTTCTGTATTGATTACCAGCGTCACTATGCGATGAATCCTAATGTGAAGCCAGAGTTTATCGAACTGACTCTGATTGGCGCTGTCGATTCTGGCATCATGGCACAAAACTGCTTGCTGGCGGCCGAATCTTTGGGACTCGGTGGTGTTTATATTGGTGGTCTGCGTAACTCTCCGAAAGAGGTGGATGCCCTGCTGGAATTGCCACCTTATACCGCTATTTTGTTTGGTATGTGTTTGGGGCATCCGGATCAGGACCCTCAGTTGAAACCGCGTTTAAGTCCGCAAGTGATCGTGCACGAAAACCGTTATCAGCCGTTAGATTTGAGCTTAATTGAGCAGTACGATCAAACCATGATCGACTACTACCAAAGCCGCTCAAGCAACGCAAAACTACAAGGCTGGTCTGAACAGATCACCGCAAAGCTCAGTCAGGAATCGCGTCCCTTTATGATGGGCTACCTAAACGATAAAGGTTTAGCGCAAAAGTAATGGTTCAATAAAGAAAGACCGCCAATCGGCGGTTTTTCTTTATTCGTTTTGCTTTAGCGATTCCATTTCAGCATCGTGTTTCTGGTGTGCTCTGTTTAACATGTCTGTGAAATAGTGGCGCAGTGAATAGAGCATTATCAGGCTTGGGATCACCATGATTGCGGTTAAAATAAAGAACAGTGACCAGTTATTTAAGTACTCCGCCAAATCACCACTGAATGACGCGAGTACTGTTCTGCCAAAGTTGCCGAGTGACGCGAGTAACGCATACTGGGTGGCGGAAAAGGCTTGTCCTGTCACGACAGTAAGGAAAGAGACAAACGCAACGGTTGAGAACGCGGTCGTAAAGTTGTCGACAAAAATCGTGGCCAGCAGAAGATGTTCATTCGGTCCCACTTGAGCAATCCACGAAAACATCAGATTACTGGCTGACATGGCGATACCACCAATCATCAAACCACGCACAATTCCGAAACGGACGTTGAACATACTGCCGACAAAAGTAAACAGCATCGTCATGCCCCAACCAATAAGCTTGGAGTAATAACCAATCTGTTCGTTACTAAAGCCGACCTCTTTGTAAAACGCAATCGACATTCGGCCGAGAAACGCTTCGCCGATTTTAAACAAGAAAACGAACAATAGTAATGTCAGGGCGACTTGGGTCCCGTTGCGGCGAAAGAAATCAAGGAAAGGTTCAAACAAGGTGACGCTGAGCCAACGCATTAAGCGAGAATGAACATAGTGTTCATGGCGAGATTCGGCTTGCTTCTGCAGCGCTTCACGTTGCGTGTTTGGTTCACCAACCAACAGAGTGAACAGCATCAGAATCACGACAATCGCCGCCATACCGTAGTAGACCTTATTCCAACCAATTGCATCCGCGTTGATAAAGGCAAGGTAACCCGGTAGAGAGTAACCCGTCCACCAACCTATGACAGCCATAGCGGAAGCTTGGGGCAGCTTGGACGGTTCTGATTTGGGAAACGAGTCAATACGAAAGGCATCGACCGCAATGTCCTGCGTGGCCGAGGCAATGGCAATTCCGAGAGCCAACATGGAAGTGACCATTAAATTGTTAGCGGGATTTACGCCTGCGATGAATAGTGTACAGACCAATACCATTGACTGACAGAGAAATATCCAACTGCGGCGCTGGCCCAGTAAGGGAGTCAGCAGGGGTAACTTAACCCGGTCGACTAATGGGGCCCAAAGAAAGTTGATAGCATAGACAGAGAAGACGCTGCCAAAATAACCGATAGCAGAGAGCGTCAACCCCGCATCTTTCAACCAACCTGACATGTTGGAGCCAATCAATACCCAAGGAAAACCACTGGAGCAGCCCAACATAAATACCCACAACAGGCGGCGATCAAAATAGCTGAGAACGGTCTCTTTCCAGGTTTGCACTTGGTCGTTCGGCATGGAGCATTCCTTAAGGAGTGAGCTCTAACGAATGTCAGAGCTCAAATGAGATTACTTGATAAGCGTGGCTTTAGTGATCACGATTGGTGTGACAGGGACATCGCCCATACGGCTCAGCGAGTGTGTAGGCTGTTTGGCCATTTGTTGAATGACTTCAAATCCTTGAATAACTTTACCAAATACCGCATAACCCGGCGGACGTTGGTCGTTGTTCAGAAAGTCGTTGTCAACCAGATTGATGTAGAACTGACGAGTCGCAGAATTTGGGTTTGCCGTACGTGCCATAGCAATGCTCGCCGTGTCGTTACGTAGTCCGTTGCTGGATTCGTTTTTAATCGGTGCATAGGTTTTCAGTTGGTTCATGTCTTCATCAAAACCGCCACCTTGCGCCATAAAGCCGGGAATAACGCGGTGGAATTGGCTACCCACGTAACTGCCGTCTTCCACATACTTGAGGAAGTTTGCACTACTGATCGGTGCCTTTTCGTCGTTTAACTCGACAGTAAATGAACCGAGCGTAGTGTCAAACTCGACTTTCGGGCCCGCCCAAACGCTGGTGCTTAGCAGCGCCAAAGCAGTGAGCCATAACTTAGCCATGGAAGTGATCCTTCATATAGGTTTTCAATTCAGAGTCGTTGGCGATCTCTTTTAGGACCAGATTCACAACGTCATTCAGTACCATCTCGATGTCTTCATCTGAGGCACTTAGTGGCGCAGTACGTTTTGCTGTGCCGTTGTAGCTTTTCACCATTTTGCCTTTTGGTGTTTCCGCGGTCAGTTCTAGCGTTACTTTCGCATCCATTTCGTTTTCAAACACAGAGTGCTTTACGTTGACGAGTGCTTCTTGAACTTCCACCGTCAGTGTGTTTTCACTGTTGACGGTTAGGCGGAAACCTTGAGAACCAAACTGCTCAGACAGGGCATTTTCCAGTGCAATACGCACGTTTTGTTTCGCATGAACTGGCTCGATGTTGTGACGACCACTGTCAACCAGCGCTACGTATTGCGCAGAGCGAACATCTTTGCTGACAAGGGTAAATGTACTGCCTTTCACGATATCGCTGTTGCTCAGTACAGGCTGAGGCATAAAGTTAATTTGTTGCTGCTGAGGCGCTGCACAGGCAGTCAACAGTGCGATAGAAGCCGCGAGAACCAGTTTCTTCATGGTCAATTCCTTTCGTTGAGTGAGCATGTTACAAAATGCTTATTGCTTAATAGCTTGTAAGATAACAAATTTCTTATTATTGGCGACAGTCTTTACTTGAGAATGGCCAAATAACCTTGCTAGTTTTACATCGTAGCCGAGGTGGCGATTACCGATCACCAATAATTTCCCTCCCTTGCGAAGAACATGCTTTGAGTCACAGAACATTTGCCAGGCGATATGGTCGGTGATAGCTTGCTGTTGATGGAAAGGGGGGTTACACACGACCAGCTCAGTCGTGGCCGTCTCAAAACCATCCAGACAATTGTTGGCGATGCATTCAATCTTTCTTTCGTTTCCCAGGTTGGCGACCAGATTCTGCCGAGCAGATTCTACCGCCATAAAGCTCTCATCCACACAGGTGATGGCGGCTTGCGGGTTGAGTTGTCCCATACGAACAGACAGCACGCCGTTACCACAACCCAAATCAAGAAAATGTTTCAGATTTTCATCTCTGGGTAAGTGAGGCAGAAGAAAACGCGCGCCTTGGTCCAAGCTTTCGCCGGAATACACATTGGGCAGGTTGTTGAGCTCAATATTACTGCCTTCCACTTGCCAGCGGGTATCCGGAGACACATCGATAACTGGCTGGCTGTTGGGCTGAGAAAATACTAAGCGATGCTTTTTCCAGGCCAGCGAAGTCGTGGTTTGCCCTAAGTGCTTTTCAAACAGTTTGAGTGTTGAACTGTGAATCTCCTTGGCTTTATTCACCGCAACGACGGGGCAATCTTCAGCTAGTGCTGCACGCAACTGGCTCAACTGCCAAATCAGATGACGGTTATTACGCGGAATCTGCAACAGCACCATATCGATATCGTTAGGAATAGCATCGAAGGTGCTTAGCAATGTCACCGCGGTGCAATGATTCTGTTCTAAGTTGCTTAAGGTTGCCTGGTGGGCAATAAACGAGTCACTCATCATTGTGACTTGGTGATGCTGAGCAAACCAGCAACTCAGGGCGCCAAAGTTGTCATTCAGGATCAGGATACGGCTGCCAGCAGGCAGGTTCAGATCATGTACGTGATTGATTAGGTATTCGTCACCTGCATCCCAGGCTTGTAGAGTTTCATTGCTGCGTTTGGGATACCGATGCAGTGTCAGAGTGCGGTCGTGAAGCGTAAGCTCAGTTTTCATATTTGGAATAAAATTAAATCATCAACCGTCCTATTCTCTCAAATGGGCGTAGATCATGAAACCAAAACCTTTCTCTTCCGGAGAGGCACGAGTACACTATCGCCATCTCCTAAATCATGTTGTTCACTCGTTGTGGTGTGACAAGGAAAACCTATGCTTCAAGAAGTGATTGAAACTAAATTGCACAATGCTTTTCAGCCTGACTATCTTAAAGTGCTGAATGAAAGCTATATGCACAACGTCGCCCCTGGTTCTGAGAGTCATTTTAAGGTGATTGTGGTCAGCGAACGCTTTGTCGGACAACGTTTGATTGCGCGTCATCGGCTAGTCAATCAGGCTCTGATGGAAGAGCTATCTAACCACATTCACGCACTCGCCATTCATACTTACACGCCGCAAGAGTGGCATGAATTGGAAAACGGTGCGCCTGATAGTCCGATGTGTTTGGGCGGTGGTCACTAATTCGTCCATGGTGCGAATTAGGGCTCAGAACGTTGAACTTTTGAGCAAACATTTAACACTGATTCAACAATTGGAAGGAATAGTAACCCATTCAGTTATTGTTTTAATCAATGATTTTGTGATGTAAGGCGTGCTATTGGCCGCGATAACTAATTGTGCGATACATCAAAATTATCGTTAATACTATGGCCAGTTTCTTCATTTCCTTCCAAATAAAGCAGCCAATCAGGGGATTGGTCATGGCATCAAGTTCCCAAAAGATGCTAGACTATCGCACCTGATAAATCTCACTTCATATATGTGATGAGATTTTTAAAAGGATGTTGCGGTTTTGGCGTTTCAAACGGCCAGAAGCGGACACTGAAAATGTCGTGTCTAGAGATAGTTAAACTCTGTTGTGGCTTCGGTTCTCGTATTAGCCAGCAGAGTTTAGTGCGTCTCGAATTTACGCAATGAAAGAATCTTTTTCCCGATAAAAAAGTAGTGCAAGTGCGTATGATTACAATAAAAAAGGGTTTGGACCTTCCTATCGCAGGAACTCCTTCCCAGGTGATTAATGATGGTAAAACCATCAAAAAAGTCGCCTTGCTTGGCGAAGAGTACGTTGGCATGCGTCCTACAATGCATGTTCGCGTAGGTGATGAAGTAAAGAAAGCTCAAGTTCTTTTTGAAGACAAGAAGAACAAGGGTGTCCTATTTACTTCACCAGTCAGCGGTAAAGTTGTTGAAGTGAACCGTGGTGCAAAACGTGTTCTTCAATCCGTTGTGATTGAAGTGGCAGGTGATGACCAGGTGACATTCAACAAGTACGAAGCCAATCAGCTAGCGAGTCTTGACCGTGAAGCGGTGAAAACTCAGTTGGTTGAATCTGGTCTTTGGACATCGCTGCGTACTCGTCCGTTCAGCAAGGTTCCAGCAGTTGATTCAACCACAAAGGCTATCTTCGTAACGGCAATGGACACCAATCCATTGGCAGCGGAGCCGACTGTGGTCATCAACGAGCAATCCGAAGCCTTCGTTGCTGGCTTGGATGTGTTGTCTGCTCTGACTGAAGGCAAAGTGTACGTTTGTAAAAAAGGTACCAGCCTGCCGCGTTCTGCTCAGTCAAACGTAGAAGAGCACGTCTTTGACGGCCCTCACCCTGCAGGTCTTCCTGGCACTCACATGCATTTCCTTTACCCGGTAAATGCAGAAACAGTGGCTTGGAGCATTAACTACCAAGATGTTATTGCGGTTGGTAAGTTGTTCCTGACTGGTGAGCTATACAACGAACGCGTTGTATCGCTGGCTGGTCCAGTTGTGAACAACCCTCGTCTGATTCGTACTGTTGTAGGTGCCAGCCTAGAAGAGCTAACGAACAACGAAATTATGCCTGGCGAAGTTCGCGTGATTTCTGGCTCTGTGTTGTCAGGAACGAAAGCGACAGGTCCACATGCATATCTGGGTCGTTACCATCTGCAAGTTTCTGTATTACGCGAAGGTCGTGACAAAGAGTTCCTTGGCTGGGCGATGCCTGGTAAGAACAAGTTCTCTGTAACCCGCTCATTCCTAGGTCACCTGTTCAAAGGTCAGTTGTTCAACATGACCACGACAACGAACGGTAGTGATCGTTCAATGGTACCAATCGGCAACTACGAAAAAGTGATGCCGCTGGATATGGAGCCAACTCTGTTGCTTCGTGATCTTTGTGCCGGAGATTTAGACAGTGCTCAAAGCTTAGGTGCTCTGGAACTGGATGAAGAAGATCTAGCGCTGTGTACCTTTGTATGTCCTGGTAAATACGAGTACGGTCAGCTACTGCGTGAATGCCTCGACAAGATTGAGAAGGAAGGGTAATTTTCATGGGCCTCAAAAAGTTTCTTGAAGATATCGAGCATCACTTTGAGCCGGGTGGTAAACATGAAAAATGGTTTGCCCTGTACGAAGCTGTCGCGACAGTTTTCTACACTCCTGGTTTGGTGACGAAAAAAAGCTCACACGTTCGTGATAGCGTGGATTTGAAACGTATCATGATCATGGTTTGGCTAGCAGTATTCCCAGCAATGTTCTGGGGTATGTACAATGCTGGTGGTCAGGCAATTGCAGCACTCAATCATATGTATGCTGGCGATCAACTTGCAGCAATCATTGGTGGCAACTGGCATTACTGGTTGACTCAAATGCTGGGTGGCACACTGGCCGCCGACGCAGGTTGGGGCAGCAAAATGCTTCTGGGTGCGACGTACTTCCTGCCTATCTACGCGACGGTATTCATCGTTGGTGGTTTCTGGGAAGTGCTGTTCTGTATGGTGCGTAAACACGAAGTAAACGAAGGCTTCTTTGTGACTTCGATCCTGTTCGCACTGATTGTTCCGCCAACGCTTCCTCTGTGGCAAGCCGCTTTGGGTATTACCTTCGGTGTTGTTGTAGCGAAAGAAGTTTTCGGTGGTACAGGTCGTAACTTCCTGAACCCTGCTCTGGCAGGCCGTGCGTTCCTATTCTTCGCGTACCCAGCTCAAATCTCGGGTGACCTGGTTTGGACTGCTGCGGATGGTTTCTCTGGTGCAACAGCTCTGAGCCAATGGGCACAAGGTGGTAACGGTGCACTGGTTAACGCAGCAACTGGCCAAGCAATCACTTGGATGGACGCGTTCATCGGTAACATCCCAGGTTCAATTGGTGAAGTTTCGACTCTGGCTCTGGCTATCGGCGCTGCGTTTATCGTTTACATGGGTATCGCTTCATGGCGCATCATCGCAGGCGTGATGATCGGTATGATTGCTCTGTCTACCCTGTTCAACGTGATCGGTTCAGATACTAACCCAATGTTCAACATGCCTTGGCACTGGCACCTGGTTCTGGGTGGTTTTGCATTCGGTATGTTCTTCATGGCGACTGACCCGGTATCGGCTTCGTTTACCAACAAAGCGAAATGGGCTTACGGTATCCTGATTGGTCTCATGTGTGTTCTGATCCGTGTTGTGAACCCGGCTTACCCAGAAGGCATGATGCTAGCGATTCTGTTCGCTAACCTATTTGCCCCTCTGTTCGACCACATCGTTGTTGAGAAAAACATCAAGCGGAGACAAGCGCGCTATGGCAAGTAATAACGACAGCATTAAAAAGACGCTGGCTGTTGTTGTCGGGTTGAGCCTTGTTTGTTCAATCATCGTATCGGCAGCGGCAGTAGGTCTGCGTGATAAGCAAAAAGAGAATGCTGTGCTGGATAAGCAAAGCAAGATCGTTGAAGTAGCTGGTATCACGGAGAAAGGTAAGGTTCAGGATTTGTACAATAAATTCATCGAACCTCGTCTGATCGACTTCAAAACCGGCGACTTTGTTGAAGGTGATGCAGCGAAATTTGACCAACGTAAAGAAGCAAAAGATCCAGCGGATTCTATTAAGCTTCCTGCCAATGCAGACGTTGCGAAAATCATTCGTCGTGCGAACACTGGCATCGTTTACCTAGTAAAAGATGGCGACAAAGTGTCTAAAGTGATCCTGCCTGTTCACGGTAACGGTCTGTGGTCAATGATGTACGCGTTTGTTGCAGTTGAAACTGACGGCAACACAGTGTCTGGCATCACATACTACCAACAAGGTGAAACACCGGGATTGGGTGGTGAAGTTGAGAACCCGGCTTGGCGTGCACAATGGGTTGGTAAGAAACTGTTTGATGAAAACCACAAACCAGCGATTAAAGTCGTGAAAGGTGGCGCTCCAGCAGGTTCTGAACACGGTGTTGACGCTCTATCAGGCGCAACATTGACCAGTAACGGCGTTCAACACACATTCGACTTCTGGTTGGGTGATATGGGCTTTGGTCCATTCCTGACTAAAGTCCGTGACGGAGGTCTGAACTAATGTCTAGCGCAAAAGATCTTAAAAAGAGCGTGCTAGCGCCAGTATTGGACAACAACCCAATCGCGCTACAAGTTCTTGGTGTTTGTTCTGCACTGGCAGTGACAACCAAACTGGAAACGGCGTTTGTTATGACTCTGGCGGTAATGTTCGTTACTGCACTGTCTAACTTCTTCGTTTCACTGATCCGTAACCACATTCCTAACAGCGTGCGTATCATCGTTCAGATGGCGATCATCGCATCGTTGGTAATCGTGGTTGACCAAATCCTGAAAGCGTACCTGTACGACATTTCGAAACAGCTGTCTGTATTCGTTGGTCTGATCATTACGAACTGTATCGTAATGGGCCGTGCAGAAGCGTTCGCGATGAAGTCTGCACCAATCCCATCGTTCATCGACGGTATTGGTAACGGTCTGGGTTACGGCTTCGTACTGATCTCTGTTGGTTTCTTCCGTGAGCTACTTGGCTCAGGCAAACTGTTCGGAATGGAAGTACTGCCTCTGATTAGCAAAGGCGGCTGGTATCAGCCAAACGGCCTGATGCTGCTAGCACCTTCTGCATTCTTCCTGATCGGTTTCATGATTTGGACGATTCGTACGTTCAAACCTGAACAAGTAGAAGCGAAGGAGTAAGGTCGTCATGGAACATTATATTAGTTTGCTGGTTAAATCGATTTTCATCGAGAACATGGCACTGTCTTTCTTCTTGGGTATGTGTACCTTCCTGGCGGTATCTAAGAAAGTTAAGACATCATTCGGTCTGGGTATTGCGGTAACAGTGGTTCTGACTATCTCTGTTCCGGTAAACAATCTGGTTTACAACCTAGTGCTGAAGCCAGATGCACTGGCTCCGGGAGTTGACCTAAGCTTCCTTAACTTTATTACCTTTATCGGTGTAATCGCGGCACTGGTACAGATTCTGGAAATGATCCTCGATCGCTTCTTCCCACCTCTGTACAACGCGCTGGGCATCTTCCTACCGCTGATCACAGTAAACTGTGCAATCTTCGGTGGTGTATCTTTCATGGTACAACGTGACTACAACTTTGCTGAATCTGTCGTGTACGGTTTCGGTTCAGGTTTAGGCTGGATGCTGGCTATCGTCGCTCTTGCAGGTATCCGTGAGAAAATGAAGTATTCTGACGTGCCTCCGGGTCTGCGTGGTCTAGGTATTACCTTCATCACTGCTGGCTTAATGGCGCTGGGCTTTATGTCTTTCTCTGGTGTTCAACTGTAAGTCGGGTAAACCGCAACAATAAAGGAATAGTCAATGGACATTATTCTTGGTGTAGTGATGTTTACTCTGATTGTTCTGGCTCTAGTGCTGGTGATTCTGTTCGCCAAATCTAAGCTGGTACCAACAGGTGACATTACAATCTCTATCAATGGCGATCCTGAAAAATCGATCGTGACACAGCCTGGCGGTAAACTGCTGAGTGCGCTGGCTGGTGCTGGTGTATTCGTATCGTCAGCGTGTGGTGGTGGTGGCTCTTGTGGTCAGTGCCGCGTAAAAATCAAATCTGGCGGTGGCGACATTCTGCCTACCGAGCTTGACCATATTACTAAAGGTGAAGCACGTGAAGGTGAGCGTCTGGCTTGTCAGGTTGCAGTGAAGAACGACCTGGATCTTGAACTTCCAGAAGAAATCTTCGGCGTTAAGAAGTGGGAATGTACCGTTATCTCTAACGATAACAAAGCGACATTCATCAAAGAGCTTAAGCTGCAGATTCCAGATGGTGAGTCAGTACCATTCCGTGCGGGTGGTTACATTCAGATCGAAGCGCCTGCACACACTGTTAAGTATGCAGATTACGATGTACCGGAAAAATTCCGCGGTGACTGGGACAAGTTCAACCTGTTCCGTTACGTATCTAAAGTTGATGAGCCGATTATCCGTGCTTACTCAATGGCGAACTACCCGGAAGAATTTGGCATCATCATGCTGAACGTACGTATCGCGACTCCGCCGCCAAACAACCCAGAAGTTGCACCGGGTCAGATGTCTTCTTACATCTGGTCTCTGAAAGCCGGTGACAAATGTACAATTTCTGGTCCATTTGGTGAGTTCTTCGCGAAAGACACTGATGCAGAAATGGTCTTCATCGGTGGTGGTGCAGGTATGGCACCAATGCGTTCACACATTTTTGACCAGCTGAAACGTCTGAAGTCTAAACGTAAGATGTCGTTCTGGTACGGTGCGCGTTCTAAACGTGAAATGTTCTACGTAGAAGATTTCGACGGCCTGGCGGCTGAGAACGATAACTTCGTGTGGCACTGTGCACTGTCTGATCCTCAACCAGAGGACAACTGGAACGGTTACACTGGCTTCATCCACAACGTATTGTACGAAAACTATCTGAAGGACCATGAAGCGCCTGAAGATTGTGAATACTACATGTGTGGTCCACCGATGATGAACGCAGCCGTGATTGGTATGCTGAAAGATCTTGGTGTTGAAGACGAAAACATCCTGTTGGATGACTTCGGTGGTTAATCCACGATAATTTGCTAAATCCATGGCTGGCTCGTTAGAGTCAGCCATTCTTTTTTCAAGTGAGTCAGAGTAGCTATAGGTAAATAAGGCGAGGAGCCTTCCAGCCGTCAGGATTCGGATTTTCCTATATCTATTTACATTATCTGAGGAGTAAACAAGTGAAAACTTGGCTTGTTGCGTTAGCTTCTTTATTGCTGCTGGCAGGTTGTGAACAACCGCCACAGCAAGTGCATTTAAGTGGCCCGACGATGGGTACCAGCTACAACATCAAATATCTTCAACAAGACGGTTTGCCGTCGTCTGATGATCTGCATAAGGAGATCGACCGTTTACTGGAAGAGGTGAACGATCAGATGTCGACTTACCGCAAAGATTCAGAGCTGAGTCGTTTCAACCAGTATCAAGGTATTGACCCATTTGAAGTGTCGAACCAAACTGCGACCGTAGTGAGAGAGGCGATTCGCCTCAATGGTCTGACAGAAGGTGCGCTCGATGTTACCGTTGGCCCGCTGGTGAATCTGTGGGGCTTTGGCCCGGAAGCGCGCCCAGAAGTGGTGCCGACGGATGCAGAACTCGCTGAGCGTAAAGCCAACACCGGTATTCATCACCTGAGTGTTGAAGGCAACAAACTGAGCAAAGACCTGCCGCATCTGTATGTGGACCTGTCGACGATCGCTAAAGGCTGGGGCGTCGATGTGGTCGCGAACTACATCGAATCTCAGGGCATTCACAACTACATGGTGGAAGTGGGCGGCGAGATTCGCCTGAAAGGTTTGAATCGTGATGGTGTGCCGTGGCGTATTGCGGTTGAGAAACCGACCGTAGACGAGCGCAGCATTCAGGAAATTATTGAACCGGGTGACATGGCGATTGCTACCTCTGGTGATTACCGCAACTACTTTGAGCGTGATGGTGTTCGTTATTCGCACATTATTAACCCTCAGACTGGGCGTCCAATCCATAACCGTGTAGTATCGGTGACTGTACTGGATAAATCGTGCATGACAGCGGATGGCCTGGCGACAGGACTGATGGTGTTGGGTGACGAAAAAGGGATTGAGATTGCGGAGCAGAATCATATTCCGGTGTTCATGATTGTGAAAACCGACGACGGATTCAAAGAAATCGCATCAAGTGCGTTTAAGCCGTATCTCAACCGATAATTAACTGAGTGAGCTTGGAATTATGAATACCTTTCTGATTACCTTTGGGGTGTTTCTGGCGGTGATTGCTGCGATGGCAGTGGGTTATATCTTCCAGAAGAAAGTGGTCAAAGGCAGCTGTGGCGGCTTGGGCGCGGTTGGCATCGAAAAAGTATGTAACTGCCCAGAACCGTGTGACGCGCGCAAAAAACGTGAAGCACGAGAAGCGGCGCGTGCAGAGCGTATTGCTGCGTGGGAAAAAGACCGCATCGCGTAATATTTCAATTCGGATTTGCATAACCCAGCTTCGGCTGGGTTATTTTTTTCCAGCCAGTTCGGGCAGCCCGTAAAGCTCAGGCACTATACTCAAAGCATAGTTGCGGCATCAGGAGGCATTATGGAACTTCATCAACATGGTATGGCTGAACTGTTTGATCAGTTGGGGCTGGGCAGTTCATCGCACGAAATCGAACATTTTATTGCATCGCATCGTCATCACCGTGATACCACACCGCTGCATAAAGCCAGCTTCTGGACAGATGCGCAGGCCAGTTTTTTGCGTCAGGCCATTGAAGAAGATGCAGACTGGGCAGAGCTGGTGGATCAGCTGGATGTCATGCTGCGTAAATAGCAGGCTGTCATCTGCCTTTGCAAACGGTCCTATCGCTTATATACTGTTTTTTTAAACAGTGGTTGAGTGAGTGGGCAATGTCAGAGCGGATCAGAAAGATTATCCATATTGATATGGACTGCTTTTACGCGGCCGTTGAGATGCGTGATAACCCGGAGTATCGAGGTCGGCCCATGGCGGTCGGCGGTCATGAAAAACAGCGTGGCGTGCTCAGTACCTGTAACTACGAAGCGCGAAAATTTGGTATTCGTTCAGCGATGCCGACCGCGCAAGCGATCAAATTATGTCCGGGACTGCTGGTTGTGCCGGGGCGTATGTCAGTCTATAAGTCCGTTTCGCGTGAGATTCACGCCATTTTTCAGCGCTACACCGATATTATCGAACCGTTGTCCCTGGACGAAGCCTTTCTCGATGTTACCGAGGCTACCGCCTGTCATGGCAGCGCGACACTGATAGCGGAAGCCATTCGACGTGACATCTGGAATGAACTGCAACTGACGGCGTCTGCGGGCGTTGCGCCGGTCAAGTTTCTGGCCAAAGTGGCCTCCGACATCAATAAACCCAATGGTCTGTATGTGGTGACGCCGGATGAAGTGCAGAGCGTGGTCGACAAACTACCGCTGGGGAAAATTCCCGGGGTCGGTAAAGTGAGTCTGGAGAAGCTCAATCAGGCAGGCTTTTTTCTGTGTGAGGACATTAAGAACAGTGACTATCGGGAACTGCTGCGCCGCTTTGGCCGATTAGGGGCATCATTGTGGAAGAAGAGTCAGGGCATTGATAATCGCGAAGTGATTACGGAGCGTGAACGCAAATCGGTCGGAGTTGAGCGTACGTTCAGTGAAAATATCTCAACTTACGAAGAGTGTTGGCAGGTCATCGAACAACGTTTGTATCCCGAGTTGGATGAGCGATTAACCCGGGCGTCACCGGAGCGGGCAATCATCAAACAGGGTATCAAAGTCAAGTTTGCTGATTTTCAGCAAACCACCATTGAACATATTCACCCTGAGTTGGAACTGGAAGACTTCAAAACCTTGTTGGCAGAAGTGCTGAAACGTCAGAAAGGACGTGAGATTCGCCTGCTTGGCCTCAACGTGATGCTTAAGCCAGAGGAGCAGATTCGTCAGCTGAGCTTTTTTTAAACGCTTGCGATCTGACGATTCTGCCCCTATTCTGCGCATCAGCCAGCTAAATGGTCGATAGCGAATCAATAACTGACAAGCCGTTAACTTAGCGAGACGCAGTTTTGGGTATGGTTAGCCTCGTCCTGTACTAACAACATGATATCAGTGCAAGATTGCCCTCTAATGGGCGGTAGCGGCACTTATCGAACTCAACGCTTGGCCAATTGCGCCCACTTTGTTTGGAGAGAGCTCAATGTCACAGACCGGAATGATGATGAAAAAACTAGTTTTAGTAACCTCTTTACTGTGCAGTACCTCATTATGGGCGGCACAATGCCAACAGGTGGACGTGAAGAACGAAATTCATCTCAGTGGCTCGAATGTGGAAATTCATGCTGCTAACGGACAAACTGCCGTGATGGATCAGAATAACAACCTCTATCTGTCTGGTGAAAAGCAGTCTCTGACGCCTCAACAGCAGCAAGCTGTAGAGTCGTACCGTGAGAGTCTGGCGAATGCTTTACCGAAAGCGCGTCAGGTAGCCAGTGATGGTTTGGCAATGGCAAACGATATTCTAGATGATGTGGCTGCCAGTATTGATTCGCCTCAGGCATTTGACAGCGTGAAGCAGAACCTGAAAGCGTTTGTGGCGGATATCGAAGCCCGCTATAACAAGAACGGCGACTGGGTGCTGCCTGCAGATACGTTTGAATCGATGAGCCAACAATGGCAGCAGGATTTTGATAAAGCTCGCGCCCTGTTTACCCAGGAGTTCCTGACGGGGGCGTTTGATGCGATTGCCACCAAAATGAAAGAAGACGGCGGTATCAATCTGACCGAATTGGGCAATACCATGGCTGACCTCAAGACTCGCTTGGAAGAGCGCTTCAATGAACACTCGCAAACCATTGAGAAAGAGCGCCGGGAATTATGCGATTCGCTGGACGACGTGGTTGAACAAGAACAGAAACTCCATCAAAAAATTCCTGAACTTAAGAACTATCAAGTTTTTACCATCTAAACTGAAAAGAGCGCTTCGGCGCTCTTTTTCATCGTCCTGAACAATTAGCAAAGGTGCCATGACTCTCTCCAATATCAGTTTACGTTCGTTAACTGCGCTGACTGCACTGGCGGTGGTTGCCTGCTTTGTGGCTTTTTATCTCGCCTTCAAATACTTCTGGTCGTTTGACCGTGAGCTTGAGCACGCACGCCAGTTGCAACTGGCCGAGACTAAGCGCGTGGAAACCATCATTGCGCTGGAGAAGCAGGAAATGGGCGCTTCCATGGCTGACTACGCGGCCTGGAATGATATGGCGGATTACATTGCCCATCCCAATCCTGAATTCATCGACGACAGCATCGGTATTCATGCATTTCAGTCGAAAGCTCTGGATGGTATTTTTATTTTTACCCCGCAGGAAAAGTTGGTGTGGGGTATGAAGTATGATTTTGAGCAGAGTAGAGTGGGTGACTACCAACCCTTCGTCCCTTACTTTCCGATTATATTGAGTGAGCCGAAACGCTCCCGCAGCGATTATGTGGAAGCGTCGGTGCGTTTTGTGGTAGTGGGGCAGGAGCCGTATCTGGCCGCGACCTCGCGCGTGTGTAATAGCGAAGGTTCGGGCTGTGATAAAGGTTATCTGATTTTCGTCAAGAAAGTGCGCAGCCAGTTCGCTAGCGTCATTGAACAGGCCACTGGCATCGATATTGATGTGTTGAGCCGCGCGCCGTTCGCTCCAATGCCCAAACCCGAACCCAATATCAGCTATCTGGAAAAGCTCGATTTCAGCGGTCATTCCAGCGTACTGATCAAACTGGTGCACAAGGTTAAGCTGCCGACTTTTATTCGAACGGATGAAATTGTCGCCTTGATGACGTTTTCAGTGCTGATGTATTTCATCAATCTGCTGGTGGTCGATTCGCTGGTTCGCCCCATCACGGATGCCAACCGAGTGTTGGAACGATTCAAACTTTCGGGTGGTAAAATCCCGGATGAACATTTTTTTGTTTCACGAGAAATGAAAGCGTTCGCTCGAACCATCAACCAGATTTTTTCCGAGCTGGAGCAAAGCCGGGAGGAGCTGCGCTGGCAGTCTGAACACGATCCACTGACCCGTATTTCCAATCGGCGTAAACTGGAAAGTGAGCTCACCAGTTTCATTGTGGAGCAGCAATATCCTTGGATCGTGCTGTATCTGATCGATGTGGATTATTTCAAACTTTACAATGATCACTATGGCCATCTCGAAGGCGACCGCGCGCTAAAACGAGTGGCAAACGCACTTGAGCAGATCTCTTTTGCCAGAGCGAAGGTCGTGGCACGCTTTGGGGGCGAAGAGTTTTGTGTGGTGCTGGCGAGCGACAACGAACTGGATCCGCATCAGTTCGCATTACAGATGATGAGCTATGTCGATCAGTTGGCGATCGAGCATAGCGTCTCGCCACTCAAACCAACCCTGTCGATCAGTATCGGCGGAGTAAGGGCGTGTAAGCCGGGTCGAGAAACCTATCAGTTACTGTTTCACGAGGCGGATCAAGCCTTGTATCAGGCCAAAGAGCTGGGACGAGCTCAGTACGTGATTACCGACTTTTGTTCAATAGATGAACAGAACAACCATGTAAATTAACATTTACGATATAACTTCCCGTCATTCTCGTGTTTATCCGGCAAACCATCCTATTACTCATTGAGTATTTTGTTGGTTTGTATTAGTGTACTAGCCAACTAGTTTGATGATATGTGTGAGTGGTAATGGCACAGAGTAATACCCGTGAAACTTTTGGCTCTCGCCTTGGGTTCATTTTAGCCGCAGCAGGCGCGGCAGTTGGCCTTGGTAACATCTGGGGCTTTCCGACACAGGCGGCCAGCAATGGTGGTGGCGCGTTCCTGTTGGTCTATCTGGTTCTGATTTTCGTCGTCGCTTTCCCGATGCTGGTCGTCGAAATGGCCATTGGCCGTTATGGTCAGGCTAACCCGGTCGATAGTATGCGTTCGCTGACGGGCAATGCGTTTGCCAAACGTATTGGTGGTCTGGTGGGCTGGATTGGTCTGAGTGTACCGAGTGCCGTACTGGCGTTTTATAGCATTGTGGGTGGCTGGATCATCTGTTTCATGCTGGGCGCAGTGACGGATATCATCGGTCTGGAAAGCGCCACAGCGTGGTTAAAAGGCTTTTCGGTAGAACGTAACCTTCTTGGTACTCTCATTTTTTACGTTCTGACTATTCTGATTGTGCAAGGTGGCGTTAAGCAGGGGATCGAAAAATGGTCGACACGGCTGATGCCTGCGCTGTTCGTGCTGTTCGGAGTCTTGTTCATCTATATCATGATGCAGCAAGGAGCGATGGAAGGGCTGCAGCATTATCTGGTACCGGATTTTGAGAAAGTCTGGGATCGCAAACTGATTCTGGCGGCTATGGGCCAGGGATTCTTCTCTCTGACCATTGGTGGCTGTTCGATGCTTATTTATGGTTCATACCTGAGTAAGAAAGAGAACCTGCCAAAGATGGCGATGAACGTAACTTTGGTCGATACCGGTGTGGCGTTTATTGCGGGTCTGGTGGTTATGCCAGCGATGTTTGTCGCGATGCACAAAGGCGTACAAATTTATGCGGAAGATGGTTCACTGCTCAGCTCCGATACCTTGGTATTTACGGTTCTGCCGCTAATGTTTGATAGCCTTGGGCTGTTTGGCCAGCTGTTTTCGATTGTCTTTTTCCTGCTGCTGACGATTGCTGCGCTGACGTCGTCGATTTCGATGTTGGAGTGCCCGGTGGCTCTGGTCGGCGAGCGCTTTAATACCAAACGTACACCAACCAGCTGGGTATTGGGTGGCGTAATTGCGCTGTTCAGCGTGGTGATTGTTTACAACTTCGGAGCACTGTTTGGCTTGGTAGCAACTACGGCAACGCAATATCTGCAACCTACCGCCGCACTGATGTTCTGTCTGTTCGGTGGCTGGGTATGGAACCGCAACGCTAAGTTTAAAGAGCTGGAGCAGGGCTTCCCAGAATTTACGCAAAGCCTGTTTGGTAAAGTCTGGCCTTGGTATGTACGCTTTGTGTGTCCATTGCTGGTGGCCGCAGTGATCTGGGCTTCATTTGGTTAAGCTCTGGTAACTGCAATAAAAAAGCCCCCGTTGATCGGGGGCTTTTTGCTATCTCGGATCCATCAGGCTGGTGACGGTGGCATCAACTGACCTGTGGTCAGTGGTTCCAAATCGGTGTCGATAACTTCCTCAATAAAGTCGCCCACCACTTGTTCCACCATATCATCACGCTGGCTGAAGTAGGCCAGATGGAACACGGCATCGCCTTCGTTTACCAGTGGCAGCGTTTGCTGTCCAATTACGATGCCGCCTTTGTTGGCTTTGATTTCCACTTCGACGTTACCCAGTGGCGAGTTGATGTAAGCCAGGACCTGACCACGTTCAACGCGGTCGCCAAGTGAGACGACGGTGCGCAAGATACCATCGGCTTCGGCACGCAGCCAACTGGTGGATTTTGCAATCACCGATGTTGGTAGCTTTTTCCGGCTGACACGCATCATGCCGATCGCCTGCATCACGCGTTTAATACCGACGATGCCGGCGCTGATGGCAATCGGTTCAAAGCGTAACGCTTCACCCGCCTCGTAAGTCAGGACCGTAATCCCCGATTTTTCCGCCTCACTGCGCAGCGAGCCGTTACGCAGCGGCGAATCCAGAATCACGGGCGTAGCAAATGCCTGAGCAACACGCAGCGTTTCCGGGTTACTCAGGTCGGCGCGAATCTGTGGCAGGTTAGTGCGATGAATAGCACCAGTGTGCAGATCGATGATGTAATCACAGTTGAGGGCTACCTGAGAGAAGAAGGTGTGCGCCATACGCGAGGCGAGCGAACCTTTCTCACTGCCGGGAAAGCAGCGGTTGAGATCGCGGCGGTCCGGCAGATAACGGGATTTATGAATAAAGCCGAACACGTTGACGATCGGGACCGTGATCAGGGTACCTTTAAGCTTTTTCGGATCGATAAGGTTGATGAGTTGGCGAACAATTTCGACGCCGTTGAGCTCGTCACCGTGGATAGCGGCGTTGACCATCAGCACTGGGCCAGGGGCCGAGCCATGAATGATTTCAACGGGAATAGAAAGCGGTGAGTGGGTGTAGAGTTTGGCTGCTTCCAGCTCTATGACTTTTTTACTTCCTGGGGGAATGGACTCCCCCAGAAACTGATACGGTTTATTCTTGCTATTAACCTTTGCCACGGGTTCGGGTCCTTTTACTGGCCGCATTCTTCTCAATAAATTCGACAATCAATCCTGCGATGTCTTTACCGGTCGCTGCTTCGATGCCTTCCAGGCCCGGTGAGGAGTTTACTTCCATCACCAGTGGACCACGATCTGAGCGCAGCAGGTCAACACCCGCGACATTCAGGCCCATTGCTTTGGCGGCTTCGATTGCGGTTTTGCGTTCTTGTGGAGTAATTTTTACCAGCGAGGCGGTACCGCCACGGTGAAGGTTGGAACGGAATTCCCCTTCAGCGCCCTGACGTTTCATCGCGGCAATCACTTTATCACCAATCACAAAACAACGGATGTCTGCGCCACCGGCTTCTTTAATGTATTCCTGAACCATGATGTTGGCTTTCAGGCCCATAAAGGCTTCGATAACACTTTCCGCTGCTTTGCGGGTTTCCGCTAACACTACACCGATGCCTTGGGTGCCTTCAAGCAGTTTAATCACTACCGGAGCACCGCCCACCATGTCGAGTAAGTCTTTGACATCATCAGGTTTGCTGGCAAAACCGGTGATCGGCATACCGATGCCTTTGCGTGATAGCAATTGCATCGAACGCAGCTTGTCACGCGAACGGCTGATGGCGACCGATTCGTTGGCTGGGTACACGCCCATCATCTCGAACTGACGCAGAACCGCCGTGCCGTAGAAGGTCACTGATGCACCGATACGAGGAATCACGGCATCAAAGCCCGCAAGCTCTTCACCTTTGAAGTGAATCTCGGGCTTATCTGAATTGATATTCATATAGCAGCGTAATGCATCGATCACTTTAACTTCGTGCCCGCGTTGCTTACATGCTTCAATCAATCGCTTGGTTGAATACAACGAAGAATTACGCGACAGAATACCAATTTTCATTATCTAGGCTCCTCGAAAGGGATTAAAAACGACTCAGTTGGGTCGACAACAATTCTGTGGTGCATGGCAGTGCGGCCTAACAGCATGCGAAACGCCATGTTTTCCCTGTTGGTGAGCGTGATCTCTGCTGACCAGGTTTCGCCGCCGAGAGAGAGGTCTGATTTGATCACAAATCGCGTCTCTTCGTGGCCACCGGAATCGCGGACCGTACGCTCGTCCACCACTTCTGCTTCACACACAGTGACTTTATCTACATTATGTTGCAAGGGATGGATCCAAAAACGAACCCAAAGAGCCTCTTCTTTGGTAAAGCTCTCTACCTTGAATGCGTGCAAGCAAGACGTTCGGGCTCCGGTATCGATTTTTGCATTAATTTTATCAATACCTAACCCTGGAAGGCTGAGTGTTTCTCGCCATCCGACAATCATTTTTTCTTTCATCGCAATTTCATTAGTTTGAGAATTTCAGATACTGCTCAGGAATTTACCCGAAAGAGTTGGGCTTAAGCAGCATCCCCGATACAACTTCATAATGGAGTTATCGCTTGAATAGAGTTTGGTGAATAACTCTGGGAACTTCAAGGACGCGAACTCTAGCAGCGAACAATAAATTCAATCTAATGAATTAAATTTTTCGTGTCGACAAAAATTATTGATAGTTTAGCAAAACAAAGCCGGGGTTTGGCCCCGGCTTTTTGATTACGCTTTAGCCGGAATATTTTCCAGCAAAGCAATCATTTGCTCCCAGAACAGACCGACCGTGTCGATCTTCACTTTCTCATCCGGAGAGTGCGGGAATTTGATGGTTGGGCCGAACGAAACCATGTCCATTTCTGGGTATGGCTTCTTAAACAGACCACATTCAAGGCCTGCGTGGATCACCATGATATTTGGTTTGTGACCGTAAATGCCTTCATACATATCGCGGAAGATGTGCATGATTTCTGAATCGGCGTCCGGTTTCCAGCCCGGGTAAGCACCAGAAAACGCGATATCCGCGCCAGCCAGTTCTGCAACAGACGTCAGCGTGCTTTCCACTTGGCTGCGGCCAGAGTCGATCAGTGAACGAATCAGACACAACACTTTAATCTGCTGTTCGTCTGTAGTGATCACACCCACGTTCAGTGAGGTTTCTACCACACCTTCGATGTCATCACTCATGCGGATCACGCCGTTCGGGCAAGCATTCAGTGCCGCAATAACGCGTTGCTGATCTGCCAGTGCAAAGACGCCCAGAGCCGCTTCTTTCGCTTCGTTGAACGTCACCAGATTGGTTTCCACGCGGCCAAGTTCGGCTTTCAGCAACTCAGTGTAAGTGGTGAACAGTTCATCGAGTTTGGTTTGATTGTCGGCAGGAATCGCCACTGTGACAAACGCTTCACGCGGGATCGCGTTGCGCAGACTGCCGCCGCGGAATTCAATCAGACGCAGATCCAGCTCTTGCGCATGGCCCGCAAGGAAACGCGCAATCAGCTTGTTGGCGTTGCCACGACCAGTGTGAATGTCACAACCTGAGTGGCCACCTTTGAGCCCTTTCAGGGTCAGTTGACGAGTCACGTAACCCGCTGGCAGTGCTTCGCGCTGAATATCAAAGGTTAATGCACCGTCCACGCCGCCAGCGCAGCCCATGTAGACTTCGCCTTCCTGTTCAGAGTCGGTGTTTAGCAGGATTTCACCTTCCAGCCAGCCGGCTTCCAAGCCGAATGCGCCTGTCATGCCCGCTTCTTCATCAATGGTCAGCAGCACTTCGAGTGGACCGTGCTTGATCTCTGTGGATGCCAGTACCGCCAGACAGGTTGCCATGCCGATGCCGTTGTCTGCGCCCAGAGTGGTGCCTTTGGCGGTGACCCATTCGCCATCAATGTATGGTTGAATCGGATCTTTAGCGAAGTCATGATCTGTGTCTTCATTCTTTTGTGGAACCATATCGATGTGCGCTTGAAGCACGACCGCTTTTTTATGTTCCATACCCGGGGTAGCTGGTTTTTTGATGAAAACGTTGCCGGTTGGATCGCGGCGAACATTCAGCCCTTGTTCTTTGGCCCAGCCAATAATGTATTGCGCCAGTGCTTCTTCGTGTTTTGAAGGGTGTGGAATTGAGCAAATCTTATCGAAAAACTGCCACACAGGGGCAGGTGATAACTTGCTGATTTCAGAATGGAATTCAGACACAGATAACTCCTTTTGTGTAATATTTCCCGATCATTGATAGGTGTTTTACGCTATTTTTAGAGAAATAGACTGTGACCGGGCTATGACATAGTGACGGTCAACAGCATACCATTATGCGCAAGTGGGGAGTAGCGCATTTACGGATCAATAGTTTTCCATTTATCACACTTTGAGGATCATCGTGGTAACCTTGTTTACACTAAATGCAATCAATTGCGCCTTATTGGTAATTTTATTAAAAAACAAGCTGAGTTTTTTGTAATTTAATTACCAAATTAACCTGACATGGATCAATTAATTGGATTTATGTGATTTTTATCACCAAAAGTGTTGTAATAAAATTTCTTGGTGGTATATTTGTAACCAACTTCGAAAGCGAAGACAAAATGCTCAAAGGATGAGTCCGATTTATCGCCTCCAGGGAACCGAGAAATCAATCAAGAATGTATGGTTTTAATGGTGATAGTTATGAATAAAGGTTTATCTTCTGTAATGTTCTGGAAAAACAAATCTGTGTTTACCGGCAGCTTTACATACCCGTCAAGCTTTGGCTACTAAGCGATAGCTTGCAACTTGAACAGTTTTGTTCACCCCTATATTGGAATTTATTTTTAATCAAATTTGGTTAATATGATTCACCGCCACCTGTATTCAGGTGGCGTTTTTTTATCTCTGCGATCAGGAAAAACCACCAATCAGCGAACGATCCGCGCCTCGCCGATAAAGTATCCTTCTTCATCAAAACGTTTGATCTCGCCCTGTTCACTGACGATCGTGATGTAACGAATGTCGGAAAACTGCCAGTTACGCCACTGATAGACAAATTTGTCGTTCTCAACCCACCAGTAACCTTCATCCACGTCGTTAGGACGATCGGAAATGCCGATCAGCTTGCCGTCGGCCTGCAGAGTAATCCGGTAGGGAATGTTAAAGCAGTCTTTGGTCAGGAGTGTCTGATTGGTAAACAATGCGCGGATTTGTTGCCCGTTGAGCGGGACGGATTCGCAATCCTCCAGTCGTTCATTAGGCAGTACCTGCTTGGCGATACGCGCCAGTTGCTTGATGCCTTCACGAATGTTTTCGGTACGAATCGACTGGAAGCTGAGCCGAAAACTGTTGTTCTTGTGATCGCAGCAGTAGTACTTGGCGCCATTGTTGATCAGGATGCCTTGCTCTTCTGCCAGCCGTTCAAAACGCTCGGCATCAAAACCCTGTTTGTATTCGATCCAAAATGCGGTGCCTGCCAGCGAAGCGACGGCGCCGGATTGCGGAAAGTAATAGTTCATCGCTTTTTCCATTGTCAGCCACTTATCGCGGTAGCGCTTGAGAAGCTTTTGCGCCAACACATCGTAATAGCCAAGGCTGAGAAACAGTGCCAGCGTCTGGCAGTTGCTTTTCGGCGGCAGGCTGTGGGTGCGCACCTGAAGCGATTTGATTTGTGCGATGAGCGGTTCGGCGGCAACGATAAAACCGATACGCAGTCCCGGTGCGATGCTCGAGGTAAAACTGGAGATATAAATGATGCGCTCGCTGTGATATTCGCAGCGCAGTGGCGGGCAACTGTCTTCAATAAAGCTGACGTCGTGTTCAAAGTCATCTTCGATGACCAGAAAATCGTGCTGCTCGGCCATGGCCATCAGCGCTTTACGCCGCTCCGATGACATGCGCACCGTGGTGGGAAATTGGTTGCTCGGCGTGGTGTACACCACATGACACGCCGCCAGCCGCTCGTCCACGACCAATCCCTGGCGGTCGACTTCGATTGGCAGCACGTTGGCACGCCGTGCCTGAAACTGATGCAGTGCTTCCGGATAACCGGGGTTTTCCATCGCGACCGTACTCTGTTTGGAGACCAGCAATTTGGCCAGATAATAGAGGCTATTCTGGCAGCCAAGTGTGATAGCGATATTGTCTTTGGAGACAAAAATACCGCGCTTGGTCAGCACGCGGGTGCGAATTTGTTCAATCAGCTCTTCGTAGTCGTGATCATTGGAAGTCCAGCTGCGATGGTTGCTTTTATTCAGTGACTGAATGCTGCATTTACGCCATTCCGACACCGGAAACAGGTCTTCGTCGACAATGCCGTTGACGAACAAATAAGGGTAGTCGCTGAGATCTTTGACGACGACATCCGAGCGGGTGTGTTCGGTATTCAGGTAGTTAAACCAGTCCAGAGCGCCGCTGCTGGCGGGGGAGGGCGAAGTCGAACTGGTCGCCGGAGCGCTCAGTTCCAGTTGTGGATTGACGTAGTAGCCTTTACGTTCAATCGGCACCAACACTCCTTCCTCGGCGAGCTGTTCGTAGACTCGCAAAATGGTATTGCGCGAGACCTTGAGTTTTTCCGCCAGACGACGGGATGACATGATGCTGGTTTGCTTGGGCACAAATCCGGCAAAGATGGCTTTCGCGATGTCGCTTTTAATTTGATCCTGTAGCGTACGCGAATCCTGGGGGTCGATATGAATAAATTGATACAGCATAGCTTTCCTGCACATCAAACAGTCGAATCCGATGAGTACCAACGAAGGGGGAGCGAAAAGAGATGTGCATGACTGCACATCTCCTTGGGAAATCGTTGACGCTCAGATTAACGACTGCAGTTCCGTTTTTATAATATCCAGGCCTTTCGTGATCAGCTCTGACTCAATGGTCAGCGGTGGAAGGAAACGAATTACGTTTGCCTTAACACCACATGAGAGCAAGATCACACCTTGGTGATGACACTTTAATACCAATTGTTTGGTCAGGTCTGCAAGTGGCTGGCCAGTGGTTGGATCATTGAGTTCCATCGCAATCATGGCGCCGACCTGACGAATATCCCCGATTTGCGGGATCGCTTTCTGCATTTCGATCAAGCTTTCTTTAAATTGCAGACCGACGTGTTGCGCTTTCTCACACAGGTTTTCGTCTTTGATGATCTTAATCACTTCCAGTGCCGCGCGGCAGGCTAAGGGAGAACCGGCGTATGTGCCACCGATGCCGCCCGGCGTCGCTGAATCCATGATCTCCGCTTTGCCGACCACACCGGATAGCGGGAAGCCACCGGCAATCCCTTTCGCCATAGTGATCAAGTCTGGCTTGGCGTCGAAGTATTCACACGCAAACAGTTTGCCTGTACGGGCAAAACCAGTCTGAATTTCATCACAGATCATCACGATGCCGTGTTGGTCACACAGTTCGCGAATCGCGCTGACCCAGGCGTTCGGTGCTTGGTAGAAACCGCCTTCACCCTGAATCGGTTCAAAAATGATCGCGGCAACACGTGATGGCTCGATGTCGCAGGCAAACAGGTCCTGAATCGCATTGAGGCTCAGCTCTTGGCTGATGCCGTGGTACGCATTTGGGTAAGGCACGTGATAGATTTCGTTCGGGAACGGACCAAAGCCGATTTTGTACGGTGCGGTTTTGCCGGTCAGGCCCATACACAGGTTAGTACGACCATGGAAACCGCCTTTAAAGGCAATCACGCCGCTACGGCCGGTGTAAGCGCGCGCAAATTTGATCGCATTTTCCACCGCTTCCGCGCCAGTCGTTACAAATGCGGCTTTCTTGTCGAAATTACCCGGAGCAATGTCGACCACGTTCTCAGCCAGTTCGACAAAACTGGTGTAAGGGGTCACCATCGAACAAGTGTGACTGAATTGCTCGAGCTGCTCTTTTACCGCTGCGACGATGCGTGGGTGTGAGTGGCCGGTGTTGTTGACCGCGATACCTGCGGCAAAATCGATGTACTGCTTACCTTCAATGTCGGTGATCAGCGCGTTTTCTGCTTTCGCTGCGTAGATAGGTGCCAGGTTAGCCATGCCTTTCGCGACGACTTTTTCCTTGCGACTTTGCCATTCCGTATTTGTCATGTTTGCGTGTCCTTGTGGTTACGTTCGGCGGCTTAAAAGCCACCGAAGCAGAGGTATTTGATGTTGAGGTATTCGTCGATGCCTTGTTTGGCGCCTTCGCGGCCAAAACCGGACTGCTTCACGCCGCCAAATGGCGCGACTTCGTTGGAAATCAGCCCTTCGTTGATACCGACCATGCCGTATTCCAGTTTTTCAGCGATGTGGAAAGCGCGGTGAATATTGTTGGTGTAGAAGTAGCTGGCGAGGCCATAAATGGTGTCATTGGCACAGCTCACCAGTTCCTCATCATGAGAGAAACGTACGATTGGCGCGACCGGGCCAAACAGCTCGGTCTGGACAATGTCCATCTCCTGCGTCACGTTGGTCAGTACGGTCGGCTCAACAAACAGTCCGCCAGCCGATTTTCCACCCAGCGCAATGCTGGCGCCTTGTTCGACCGCGGTGTTGATGTAACCGAGCACACTGTTTTTGGCTTTGATGTCAATCAGCGGACCGATGTTGACGCCGGCTTCAAGGCCGTTGCCCATTTTCAGCTCGGCGACGGCGGCAACAAATTTAGTCACGAACTCGTCATACACTGCATCCTGCACATAGAAGCGGTTGGCGCACACGCAGGTTTGACCGGCGTTGCGGAATTTCGAAGCAATGGCCCCTTGCACCGCGGCATCAATGTCGGCGTCATCAAACACGATAAACGGTGCGTTGCCGCCCAGCTCCATCGACGTGCGTTTGATGGTGCCAGCGCATTGGGTAATCAAGTGACGGCCCACTTGAGTCGACCCGGTGAACGACAGCTTTTTGATGTCCTCATGGGTGCAGAAAATATCGCCAACCGCGACCGATGAATGGTTGTTGAGCACAATCAGCAGATCTTGAGGCAGCCCCGCCTGATAGGCCAGCTCGGCGGTCGCATAAGCCGACAGCGGTGTTTGGTTGGCAGGCTTGACGATGAAGCTGCAACCAGCGGCCAGCGCAGGCGCGGCCTTGCGGGTGATCATCGCAATCGGGAAGTTCCATGGCGTGATGGCGGCGGCGACACCAATCGGTTGTTTCACGGTCAGCAGACGTTTATTACCAGCCGGTGACGGAATGGTATCGCCATAGGTACGTTTGCCTTCTTCGGCAAACCACTGAATGAATGAGGCGCCGTACATCACTTCCCCTTTGGCTTCAGCCAGAGGTTTACCCTGTTCGAGTGTCATGATGCGTGCCAGATCGTCGGCGTTATCCAGCATCAAGTCGTACCAACGCTTGAGAATCACTGAGCGCTCAGCTGCACTTTTTTCCTGCCAAACAAGCTGTGCCTGTTTCGAACGGGCAATCAGTTCATGAATGGTTTGCGTATCCAGCGACGGAATGTAGGCCAGAATCTCATCGGTGGCGGGGTTGAGTACCGCAATCGCGTCATCACTGGCGGCGCAGGTCGCATTCAGCAGAGTTTTGTTAACAATGTGCTCCATATTTGTGTCTCTTTTGTAGGCTGTTGATTGCATGTTAGACACAAAAAGTGGGTCGCACTGAGTACCAGTTGGTCACAAACGTTGGTACCAGAACGGCGAGCCTGGCTGGTACCATAACAACTTCGCGACTGGCACTATCGCATTCCTTTTCCGTTCTTCATATTGAGTTGGGAAACAAATCAATAACAAAAGTGTAACGATGCAGGAAGAGGAATTTCTATGTTAAGTGTAAAGGGAACCAAGCTGGCGAAAGCCGTTCTGGCCGCGGCTGTCGGGGTAAGTGCACTGATGTGTTCGACCGCGACCATGGCCGCGCAGTACAACTGGCGTTTCGCGAACTTATACGGCCGTGGCACCGCGTTTGGTGAGGTGTATGAAGACCTGGCAAAAAACATTGAGACCATGTCTAACGGCCGCATTGCGGTGCAGGTGCTGTACTCCGGTGAAGGCGTCGGGACCAGCGGTATTCTGAATGCGGTGAAATCGGGTCTGATCACTATGGGTGCACCGTTTCAGCCAATGCATGCTGGTGAATTCCCGGCGGGCGTGGTAGAAGTCGGCCTGCCGGGCGGTACGTCGGATGTGGCTGAACTGACCACACTGTTCCACGACAAAGGCTGGGGCAAAATTCTTAAAGAAGCGTACGGTTCGCAAGGCCTCGAATGGCTGGATCCCTACATTCAGCCACCGGTGTACATCATCACCAAACAGCCCATCAATTCGATTGCCGATTTCAAAGGTCTGAAGATTCGTGCGCCAGGCGCGTACGGCAAGTTCCTGCGCAATCTGGGTGCATCTCCGGTTTCTCTGGCGTGGAGCGAAATTTACACTTCGCTGGCGACGGGTGTTATCGATGGATCTATCGGGTCGAACATGATTGACCACCGCGATGGTAATCACGTTGAAGTGGCGAAATACATGTACCCGGTACCACTGGCGGGCGCACAGGTTCTGCCAATCATTGTTAATAAGAAAGAGTGGAGCAAACTGCCAGCTGACTTGCAGGCAATCGTGAAAGCGGCAACGGCGGCGCACGCTCAGGAACAGATGTCGAAATCAAAACTGTGGGAATCGCAAGCGGTGGCAGACATGGAGGCCAAAGGCCTCCAATGGAGCCCGCAGCCTTCAGAAGCGGATCTGAAAGCGTGGAAAGAAGCGGGTATGTCACTGGCGAAAGAGTACGCAGCGGAAGACAAGTACTCGAAGCAGCTGGTGGATATTCTCGAGCAACAATAATGGACGACGCAGGTGAACCCGTTTGGGTTCGCCTGTTTTTATAGGGAGATTTCTATGCTTGAAGCCATTTTACTGAGGTATTGCCAGTTCACGAAATACGTCGTCAGTCTGATTGGACGCTCAGTGTCGTATTTGCTTCCCGTGCTTGCCGTGATCGTATTCTACGAAGTGTTTGCCCGTTACGTGCTGAACCGCCCGACCATCTGGGGCTATGACACATCGCTGTTTTTGTTTGGCTACATTGCGGCATTAGGCGGCGCGTATGCTCAGCAACGCGAAGCGCACATCAACGTCGATATTATTCACGCCAAAGTGTCGGAAAAAACACGCCGCATTTTTGATGTACTGACCAGCATTCTGGCGATGGGCTTCTTGGCCGTGATGGCAAAAACCTGTGGCGGCATGTTCATCGAAAGTGTCGAATTTAACTACAAAACCCAGAGTGAATGGGCCCCGGCCATGCATCACTTCTGGCTGATGATTACTGTCTCTGCGGTGATTTTTATTGCCCAGTATTCTACGGAGCTGATTGCCAATCTGTTCTTTTTGATCAAAGGCCGCGAATTGAATGGTGAGGTTCACCAGCACGTCAATCTGACTGAGCAGCCATTTAAGGTCGATAACGACCAGCTGGATTCCGTTTTTGACAAGGAGAGCCCAAATGGGAATTGAGATGTTAACCCTGCTTCTGTTGGGTTGTATCCTGACCGCGTTCGTTCTTGGTGCCCAGGTTGGTCTGGCGCTGGGTGGAATCGCGATGGGTGTCGGTTATCTGGTGTGGGGGGAGTCGCTGTTTAATATTATTCCGACTACTGTCGAGAGCACCTTCTTTAACTTTATTTTGCTGGCGATCCCGCTCTATATCTACATGGGACAGATTTTGACGCGTTCCGGGATCGGCGATGCCATGTTTAATGCCAGTCAACTGGCGATCGGTCGTGTGCGCGGATCGCTGGCGATCAGCGTGATCGGCGTATGTTCGATGATCGGCGCCATGGTAGGGATCATTGGTGCGGGCATCATGACCTCGAGCTCGATTGCGCTCAAACCTATGCTTGAACGTGGCTACGATAAGAAGCTGGCGCTTGGGGTTATTATGGCGGGCGGCTCACTGGGCATTCTGATTCCGCCGAGCATTCCGATGATCATGTTCGCGTCGTCCACTCAGAACTCGGTCGGCAAGATGTTTCTCGGCGCCATGGTACCCGCGCTGATTACCATCGTGCTGCTAATAAGTTATGTGGTGATCAGCTGTAAGCTGCGTCCGGAACGTGCGCCGATGGATATCGATAATGACATCGAAGTGCCTAAAGGCTATGAGCTGTTTAAAACCATTCGTGATGGTGCTTCATCATTTGCTCTGATTGTGGTGGTTCTCGGCAGCATCATTGCCGGGATTGCGACGCCGACCGAATCCGGCGCGCTGGGCGTGATGGGCGCGATTCTGCTCTCGATTCTGTTTAAGCGTTTTAAGCCGGAACTGCTGATGCGTTCGGGCATGCAAACCGCCATGCTGGTGAGTGTCGCGATGTGGATTATTCTCGGGGCGTCGGTGTTCAGTAATTTCCATCTGTTGATGGGTATTCAGGGCATGGTCTCGGGCTTTACTCAGAATCTCGATCTGCCGCCGATTGTGATCATCATGATGTTCCAGGTCATTATGCTGCTGCTCGGTTTTATCATTGATGAATTCATTATTGTGCTGATGTGCGCGCCGATATTTACTCCGGTGGCGGTGTCGCTCGGCTATGACCCCATCTGGTTCGGCGTATTGATGATTCTCAACATTGTGATTGCGGTGCAGACGCCGCCCTACGGGTTTGCGCTGTTCTACCTCAAAGGCATCGCGCCGAAAGGGGTCACGATGATGGATCTGTATAAATCCGTCACCCCATTCATCATGGTGCAATTTGTGGTCTTGGTGATCTGTATGCTGTTCCCTGATCTGGTCACCTGGTTGCCTAATAAGGTGATGAATTCCTAATCCAGTCGATGGTACGCTTCTGATATTCACAACCTCTCTCTGATGTGCAGCCAAGCAAAAGGGAGAGGTTGTTCTCATTTCTGAACTCTCATTCAAGTCGGTTAATTTCTAGTCGAAACGCCTGCCATTTATGTGTAACCGTGCATAGTTCTTTCTTAGTTTCTGCAAAATCGATGCAAATTCCGTCTGGAATTTGTGATTTGATAACTTTATAATCTGCGCCCAATCGATTACGCAACCGTTTACTTTTTACCTTTATTAGGATTCGAACATGCTGGAAAGGCTATTCAAACTCAGTGAAAATGGCACCAACGTGCGCACTGAGATCATTGCAGGGGTCACCACCTTCCTGACAATGGCATACATTATTTTCGTTAACCCAGCGATTCTTTCAGATGCCGGAATGGATCGTGGTGCAGTCTTTGTTGCTACCTGTCTGGCAGCGGCGGTTGGCTGTTTCATCATGGGTCTGATCGCGAACTACCCAATTGCACAAGCTCCGGGTATGGGCCTGAACGCATTCTTCACTTATGTGGTTGTGCTGGGCATGGGTTACACCTGGCAGGTGGCACTGGCGGCGGTATTCTGCTCAGGTGTGCTGTTCATCCTGCTGAGCCTGTTTAAGATTCGTGAGTGGATCATTAACTCGATTCCAATGTCACTCAGAACGGGTATCTCTGCGGGTATCGGTCTGTTCCTGGCGTTCATCGCGCTGAAAAATGCCGGTATCGTGGTAGACAACCCAGCGACTCTGGTTTCTCTGGGTGCGATTACTTCTCTGCCTGCGGTACTGGGAGCTCTGGGCTTCTTCCTGACCATCGCGTTGGTACACCGCGGCGTGAAAGGCGCGGTAATGATTGCCATTCTGTCGATCACCGCTCTGGGCCTGATTTTCGGTGACGTGCAGTGGGGCGGCGTGATGTCGGCTCCGCCAAGCATCGCGCCGACGTTCATGCAACTGGATTTCTCTTCTGTGTTTGAAGTGGGCATGATTTCAGTCGTGTTTGCCTTCCTGTTCGTTGACCTGTTTGATACGGCGGGTACGTTGGTTGGTGTGGCAACGAAAGCGGGCCTTATTGGTGAAGACGGCAAGATTCCACGTCTGAACCGCGCGCTGCTGGCTGACTCAACCGCGACTTCTGTGGGTGCTCTGCTGGGTACGTCAAACACCACTTCTTACGTAGAAAGTGTGTCTGGTGTCGCGGCGGGTGGCCGTACCGGCCTGACCGCAGTTGTGGTTGGTATTTTGTTCCTACTTGCATTATTCTTCTCGCCATTAGCGGGTATGATCCCAGCCTACGCAACATCAGGTGCGCTGTTCTATGTCGCAATTCTGATGCTTTCAGGCCTGGTCAGCATTGACTGGCGTGATCTGACAGAAGCGGCCCCGACGGTGGTAACCTGTCTTCTGATGCCTCTGACTTTCTCAATTGCAGAAGGTATTTCAATGGGCTTCATCGCGTACGCGCTGATTAAGCTTCTGAGTGGTAAAGGTCGCAACGTATCACTCAGCGTCTGGGTGATGGCGATCATCTTTGCAGTCAAATACATTCTTGCCGCGTAACACTGGCAAAAAACATTTCCAAACTTTAGGTCTATAACAATGAGTAGAAAATTCGTTATCACTTGGGACAATATGCAGAAGTACTGCCGTGAACTGGCTGAACTTCAAATGCCTGCAGAACAATGGAAAGGTATCCTGGGTGTAAGCCGTGGTGGCCTGGTACCAGCAGCGATTCTGGCTCGCGAACTGGGTATTCGTTACGTGGATACTGTATGTATCTCGAGCTACGACCACGATCATCAGCGTGACATGAGCGTTCTGAAAGCGCCTGAACACGATGGCGAAGGTTTCCTGATTGTTGATGACCTGGTAGACAGTGGTGATACTGCACGTAAAATTCGTGAAATGTACCCGAAAGCCAAGTTTGTGACCGTATGCGCGAAGCCTGCGGGTCGTGATCTGGTGGATCAGTACGTTGTTGATATCCCGCAAGATACTTGGATTGAACAGCCTTGGGACATGGTGTTGTCTTACGTTGAACCCGTCAACCGTAAACAAAAATAAACCGTGATTCTCAACTTTATTTGATAATGGCCCTGTATAGGGCCATTTTTTTTATTACTATTAGGCCATTCCTCTTAACAGAGACGCGTTATGTCTGAAGAAATCAGTAAAAACCTTTCTGAGACTTTGTTCCAAAAGCACAAACAAGCCAAAGAAACGTCCTCTCTCACCCAATACATGCCAAGCAGTCAGGATTTCCTCGAACAGAAGAAAGAGCAGGATGGCTACGCCTGGTATCGTAACTTGCGCCGTCTGCAATGGGCCTGGCAGGGGATTGACCCGGTTGAACAAGAAGAAGTTCTGGCCCGTATTGCTTCTTCGAAACACTCCCGTACTGAGGAGCGTTGGCTGGATACGGTAATGGGGTATCGCAGTGGTAACTGGGCGTACGAATGGACGAAGTTGGGCATGCGCCATCAGGCGCGCGCGTCGCAAAAGCAGGGGGAAGAGGCCGCTGATGAAATGTTCGCCGCATCGCTCTGTTTCAGTATTGCCGGTTATCCGCATCTGAAAAATGACAACCTGTCGATTCAGGCTCAGGTCTTGGCCAATAACGCGTACACCGAAGCGTCGAATCTGACCAAATACGTGGTCAAACGTCTCGAGTTTCCGTATCAGAACAAAAAAATTGTCGGTCACCTGCACCTTTCCAATACCGAGAAGCCGCAACCTGTGGTGATCGTCAGTGCCGGGCTCGATAGCCTGCAGACCGATATGTGGCGCTTGTTCCGCGATTTTCTGGTTAAGCGTGATATCGCCATGCTGACCATAGATATGCCTTCTGTTGGTCACAGCTCGCACTGGGCGCTCACGGAAGATTCCTCATGTCTGCATCAGGCCGTACTGAATCAGCTGAATACACTACCATGGGTAGACCATTTCCGTGTCGGGCTGGTCGGCTTTCGTTTTGGCGGCAATGCGATGGTTCGCCTCTCGTTTCTTGAGCCGGAACGCATTCGCGCCTGTGTGTCGTTGGGAGCGCCAATTCATGACGTATTGGTTTCACCGAACAAGATGAAGCTGATGACCAAAATGTATCTGGATGTCCTGGCATCGCGCCTTGGCAAATCTGCCGTGGATATCGACAGCCTGTCCGGGCAGATGATGGCCTGGTCGCTGAAAGTACAGGGCTTCCTGTCCAGTCGTCGCACCAAAGTGCCGATTCTCGCTATGGGGCTGGAAGGCGATCCGGTGTCGCCGTACAGCGATAACCAACTGGTGGCGATCTTTAGTCAGGGCGGAAAAGCGAAGCAAATTAAGAGTAAGACAATTACACAAGGATATGAGCAATCCCTCGATTTAGCGATAAACTGGCTGGAAGACGAACTCTGTAGGTGACATTTGCCCTAATTTAGTTAAGAGTGATGAATGTATGTTTTTTAAACATATGATTATTAAAAATAATAGTCATTCTTAACATTGAAACGGAGAGTCAATATGTCAGAGGTGACGAAAAGTCCTACCCATTATCGTTTGTTGTCAGCAATGAAAGCTATTGGTCCTTATTTGCGCGAAGGACAGTGCAAAGAAGGGTTCTATCTGTTTGATTGCCTTGCATTTTGTGTAAACGATAAAAAATCGCCAGAGAAACGTGAATTCTGGGGATGGTGGATGGAACTGAGTCCGACGTCAGAGGGGTTTGAGGCTAAGTATCATATCGGACGATACAACCTAGCCGGGGAATGGGATACCGATAAGCTGCCCGAGCATGCGCTACCGGAAGTCAATCGAACCCAGGAAGAATTTCATAAAAAGTTAGAGAAAACGTTAAAAGAACGTTTCGCTCTGTCGTTATCTTTCCACGATCAGTCAATCGAATTCGTCTAGTTTTACCCGTCTGATTGACCAGTGAATCAAAAAGGTGCTTTTTAGCACCTTTTTCTGCTTGTGCATTACGCAGTTGATTGCTAAAACATCCTCTCTTAAATGTTTTCCATCACAGAAGAAATCATGAAAACGAATCAACAAAGCGGAAAAGTTTCACAAACTGTCATCGTGAAACTAGGAACCAGTGTTCTTACCGGTGGTACGTTGGCGCTCGACCGTGCGCATATGGTCGAATTGGCGCGTCAATGTGCTGAGCTGAAAAAACAAGGTCACTCAGTCGTGATCGTGTCGTCTGGTGCTATTGCAGCAGGCCGTGAACATCTTGGTTACCCCGCACTGCCCAACGCGATCTCCAGCAAACAACTGCTGGCAGCCGTGGGGCAAAGTCAGTTGATTCAGGCTTGGGAATCGCTCTTTTCCATCTACGGCATCAAAATTGGTCAGATTCTGCTGACCCGTGCTGATCTGGAAGACCGTGAGCGTTTTCTTAATGCGCGTGACACCATCAATGCCTTGGTAGCCAATGACATCATTCCTATCGTCAATGAAAACGATGCGGTGGCGACCAACGAAATCAAAGTCGGTGACAACGATAACTTGTCAGCGCTGGTGGGTATTTTATGTGGTGCAGACAAATTATTGCTGCTGACTGACCAGAAAGGTTTGTTTACCGCCGATCCTCGCAAAGACCCCAATGCTGAGCTGATTAAAGAAGTCAAAACCATTGATGACACCTTGCGTAAAATTGCTGGCGGCAGTGGCACGACACTGGGCACTGGCGGTATGGCGACCAAGTTACAGGCAGCTGATATTGCACGCCGCGCTGGCATCGAAGTGATTATTGCAGCGGGCCGAGCGCCGAACGTGATCTTTGATTCGCTGAGCGAAACGCCACAAGGCACGCGCTTCCTGCCATTGGAAGAAGCGCTCGAAAACCGTAAACGCTGGATTCTGGCGGGGCCTGCAGCTTCAGGTGACATCTTTATTGATGAGGGTGCGGTACGCGCGGTGATGACCAAAGGCAGCAGTTTGCTGGCCAAAGGCGTGGTACGTGTGCAGGGGGAATTTTCCCGTGGCGAAGTGGTGCGTGTGACCAACGGCCATGGCCATTTAGTGGCTCGCGGCATTGCTGCTTATTCTAGTCACGATCTGGCTAAAATTGCTGGCAAACACAGCAAAGTGATTATCGATATTCTGGGCTACGATTATGGCTCCGAAGTGATTCACCGCGACGACATGGTCGTGATCCAGGAGTAGGGAGAGAGAAAGTGGATTTAACCTTAATGGGAAAAGCGGCTAAAGACGCCGCTTTTCAACTCGCCACCGCCTCGACGGCGCAGAAAAACCAAGCTCTGGCGATCATTGCTGATGAGCTGGAAGCGAACGCAGCACAGATTCTGGCGGCAAACGCCAAAGACATTCAGCTGGGCCGCGAAGCGGGCCTGACCGATGCGTTGCTGGACCGACTGTTGCTGAATGAATCGCGTCTGAACGCGATTGCCAACGATGTGCGTAACGTGATCAGCCTCAACGACCCGGTGGGCAGCGAAATCGACAGCAAAGTGCTGGAAAACGGTATGTCGCTGTCGCGTCGTCGCGTGCCACTTGGTGTGGTCGGAGTGATTTACGAAGCGCGTCCAAACGTCACTATCGATATTGCCGCGCTGTGCCTGAAAACCGGTAACGCGTCGATTCTGCGTGGCGGCAAAGAAACCTTCTTCTCCAACATGGAACTGGTCAAAGTGATTCAGTCCGCATTGGAAAAAGCACAATTACCTGCGGCCTCCGTGCAGTACATCGAAAAGCCGGATCGTGAACTGGTGACGCAATTGCTGAAACTGGACGATTACGTGGATATGATTATTCCGCGTGGTGGTGCGGGTCTACACAAAATGTGTAAAGAAAACAGCTCGATTCCGGTCATCATCGGCGGGTTTGGTATCAGCCATATTTTCGTTGATGAGAGTGCCGACCTGGATAAATCGGTGGACGTGATTGAGAACGCCAAAGTACAACGTCCGTCGGCGTGTAATGCATTGGATACGCTGCTGGTGCATGAAGCGATTGCTCAGCCACTGCTGGAAAAACTGGTGGCAAAACTCAACGGCAAAGTGACCTTTGTTGCTGAGCCAAAAGCAAAAGCGCTGATGAGCGCGGCGACTGAACTTCGTGATGCTCAGGCGGGTGATTTTGATACCGAATGGCTCAGCTACACATTGGGCGTCAAAGTGGTGCGTGACGTTAACGAAGCGATTGACCACATGCGCGAGCACAACGCCAGTCACTCCGATGCCATCATGACCAACAGCTTGGTGAACGCTGAACGTTTCATCAACTCGGCAGGCTCTGCGGCGGTGTATGTCAATGCATCGACGCGCTTTACTGACGGCGCGCAGTTTGGCTTGGGCGCCGAAGTGGCGGTATCAACCCAGAAACTGCATGCTCGCGGCCCGATGGGACTGGAAGAGCTGACCAGCTACAAGTGGGTAGGTAAAGCGAACTACTTGTCACGTAGTTAACAAAATAAGCGTAAGTTGTCGAGAAAAGGGGCGAATCCGCCCCTTTTCCTTTTCTTCGCCAAACTAATTCCGGTACACTGAACGCCTTGCTATGGAGGTGATATGCATTGTCCTTTTTGTTCTGAGAACGATACAAAAGTGATCGACTCACGTTTGGTTGCCGATGGCCATCAAGTGCGCCGTCGCCGTCAATGTCTGGCTTGCAATGAACGCTTTACCACCTTTGAAACCGCGGAGCTGGTGATGCCAAGGGTGATTAAATCCAACGGAAACCGTGAACCGTTCGATGAAGATAAAATGATTGGTGGTCTGCAACGCGCACTGGAAAAACGCCCGGTGAGTGCCGATGCGATTGAACTGGCCATCAGCACCATCAAATCGAAGCTTCGAGCGACGGGGGAACGTGAAGTTCCGAGCAAGCTTATCGGTAATCTGGTGATGGAACAGCTCAAAGAGCTGGATAAAGTTGCTTATATTCGTTTCGCCTCCGTTTACCGCAGCTTTGAAGACGTGCGGGAATTTGGCGAAGAGATTGCCAAACTCGAAGATTGATCATTATCTGACTATGCCTACATTTACCTCTTTTGATTATCAAATGATGTCCCGCGCGATCAAACTGGCTCAGCGCGGGCGTTTCACAACGGCGCCCAATCCGAATGTCGGCTGCGTGATTACCCAGGGCGAGTCCATCGTTGGCGAAGGTTTCCACTTTCGCGCGGGTGAGCCACACGCTGAAGTACATGCGCTGCGTATGGCGGGCGAGAAGTCGGTTGGTGCAACGGCGTATGTTACGCTCGAACCGTGTTCCCATTATGGTCGCACGCCTCCTTGTGCAGAAGGCCTGATTAAAGCGGGCGTGGCGCGAGTGGTTTGCGCGATGCAAGACCCCAATCCGCAAGTCTCCGGGCGTGGCATTCAGATGTTGCGTGATGCCGGAATTGATGTGCAGGTTGGTCTGCTTGAAGCCGATGCGCAGGCGCTCAATCCTGCGTTTATCAAACGCATGAAAACCGGTATGCCATTTGTACAACTGAAAATGGCCGCCAGTCTGGACGGTCAAACGGCACTGGCCAATGGCCGCAGCCAGTGGATTACGTCAAAGCCGGCTCGCCAGGATGTGCAGGCTTACCGTGCGAAAGCAGGAGCGGTGCTGTCGACCAGTCAGACCGTACTGGCTGATAACGCGTCGCTGAGCGTGCGTTGGGCGGAGTTGCCAACTGGCGTACAGGCTGAGTATCTGCAGGAAAATCTGCGCCAGCCGATACGTGTCATCCTTGATCGCCAACACCAATTGCATGGCGACCTCAAGCTGTATGCTCATGATGGGGCCGTGATTCGTGTCGCGGGTGAGCAAGCTGATGTCTGTGTTGCACTTGATGAGCATGAGCAACTGAACCTGGCTGAGACACTGGCTGATCTGGCTAAGCACCATAACATCAACCATATTTGGGTAGAGGCTGGCGCGACGCTGGCCAAGTCTCTGCTTGAGAAACAACTGGTGGATGAACTGATTTTGTATCTGGCACCGAAAATCATGGGCAGCGACGGACGCGGCTTGTTTGGTGCTTTAGGGCTGAGCGATATGCAGCAGGTTCTGAATCTCAATATTCAGGATTGCCGAATGGTTGGCCCGGATATTCGCGTCGTGGCGACGCCTGAACTGAAAGATGAATAAACTATGTTTACTGGAATTGTCGAAGCTGTCGGTACGCTGACGGCGATTACGCCAAAAGGCGAGGACATCACCATCTCGGTCGATGCGGGCAAACTGGATATGGGCGATGTAAAACTTGGTGACAGTATTGCAACCAACGGCGTGTGTTTGACCGTCGTTGAGTTTAACTCGCACAGCTATAGCGCTGATTTATCTCTGGAAACACTGAAAAAATCCGGCTTTGCCGACTACAAAGTGGGCGATAAAGTCAATCTGGAAAAAGCCATGTTGCCCACCACGCGTTTTGGTGGCCACATTGTGTCTGGTCATGTGGATGGCGTCGGTGAAATCGTTGAGCGTAACCCGGTTGGTCGTGCGATCGAACTCTGGGTTGCCATGCCAGCGGAACTGAGCAAGTACGTGGCTGAAAAGGGATCCATTACTGTCGATGGCATCAGCCTGACGGTTAATGATCTGCGCAAAAATGCCTTTAAGCTGACCATCGTGCCACACACCACACAAGAAACAACAATCGATCATTTCCAGGTTGGCCGCAAAGTAAATCTGGAAGTTGATGTACTGGCTCGCTATCTGGAGCGTCTGCTGAATGGCGGACGTGATGAACAGCCAGAGTCACGCATTACAATGGAATTCTTACAACAAAATGGTTTCGCGTAACACTGACACCAGTGTGCGTGCCTGAAAATAGGACGAGAATCATGCCAATTAGTACGCCTCAAGAAATTATCGATGATATTCGCCAAGGTAAAATGGTCATCCTGATGGATGATGAAGACCGTGAAAACGAAGGCGACCTGATCATGGCCGCTGAGCATATTACCCCAGCCGCTATTAACTTTATGGCGACCCATGGGCGTGGCCTGATTTGTCTGACAATGACCAAGGAACGCTGCCGTAATTTAGGTTTGCCACCAATGGTTCAGGATAACAACGCGCAATACACCACCAACTTCACCGTGTCGATTGAAGCGGCTGAAGGTGTAACCACGGGCATTTCGGCTGCAGACCGCGCGCGCACTGTGCAGGCGGCGGTGGCGAAAGATGCCAAAGCATCGGACCTTGTGCAGCCGGGACACATTTTTCCGCTGGCGGCACAGGATGGTGGCGTACTGACTCGCGCGGGCCATACGGAAGCAGGCTGCGACTTAGCTCGTCTGGCAGGTCTTGAGCCAGCGTCTGTGATTGTTGAGATCCTTAATGATGACGGCACCATGGCGCGTCGCCCGGATCTGGAAGTGTTTGCTGAAAAACATGACATCAAACTGGGTACCATTGCGGATCTGATTGAGTACCGCAACAACACAGAAACCACAATTGAACGTGTTGCGCAGTGCAAACTACCCACTGAGTATGGTGAGTTTGAACTGGTGACCTACCGCGATGTGATCGATAACCAAATTCACTTTGCGCTGAAAAAAGGCGATCCGAAAACTCAGACTCCTTTAGTGCGCGTGCATCTGCAAGACACCTTTACTGACCTGTTGCGCAGTGATCGCAGCGCTGAGCGTAGCTGGACTTTGGACAAAGCGATGAAACGCATTGGCAAGGAAGGCGGCGTGTTGGTCATTCTGGGGAACGAAGAGTCATCTGAGCTGCTGCTGCATCGCGTGAAAATGTTTGAACAGCAAGACAAAGGCGAAGCGCCAGCGATGGCCAAAAAGCAGGGCACATCACGCCGTGTTGGCGTTGGTTCGCAGATTCTGGCGGACTTAGGTGTCAGTGATATGCGTCTGCTATCGTCTGCCAACAAGAAATACCATGCGCTAGGCGGTTTTGGCCTCAATGTGGTCGAATACGTCTGCGAATAATCCTCTACAGCTTGCCGCTCGGCCTGAGCGGCAAGTCGCTGTGCTTTATTAATAATTCAGATTCAATGCTGTTCTCAGGTTGAGCCGCTTGCTGGTATGCAAATAGCGTGTCAAATTTCCATTAGATATCGCTCACAAATTTGTGCTAGAATCCGGCGATTCTCACTTGATGAACAGAGTTAAAGGAAAGCTTATGAAAGTGATCGAAGGTGGTTTCCCTGCACCAAATGCAAAAGTTGCGATTGTGATTTCTCGTTTCAACAGTTTTATTAACGAAAGTCTGCTGTCTGGTGCCATCGACACTCTGAAACGTCACGGCCAAGTAAGCGACGAAAACATCACTGTCGTTCGTTGCCCAGGTGCAGTAGAGCTTCCTCTGACTGCGCAACGTGTTGCTAAAACCGGTAAATTCGACGCTATCGTGTCACTAGGTTCAGTAATTCGTGGTGGTACGCCTCACTTTGACTATGTTTGTAGTGAAATGAATAAAGGTCTGGCACAAGTGTCTATGGAATTCAGCATTCCGGTAGCATTTGGTGTTCTGACTGTTGATACAATCGATCAAGCTATTGAACGCGCAGGAACCAAGGCTGGTAATAAAGGTGCAGAAGCTGCACTGAGCGCACTTGAGATGATTAACGTTCTTTCTGAAATTGATTCCTAATGGGGGCCAGTGTGAAACCAGCCGCACGTCGTAATGCACGTCAATTTGCGCTACAAGCTATTTATTCGTGGCAAATTACTAAAGATAATGTTGCGACTATTGAAGAGCAATTCTTATCAGGTGGTAAGTATGATGAAGAAGAGCATCATGCGTCTGAACCAGCACTTGCTGCTCCAGAGACTGACGTTGCATACTTCCGTGATCTTTTAGCGGGTGTAGTGCTTAACCACACAGAGCTAGACAGTAAATTACGTCCGTTCGTGTCTCGTCCAATGCAAGACCTGGATATGATGGAGCTTGCTCTGCTTCGCCTTGCAATGTACGAAATGACGCGTCGTGAAGATGTACCTTACAAAGTTGTGATTAACGAAGCGATTGAACTGGCTAAAGTTTTCGCTGCAGAAGACAGCCACAAATTTGTGAACGGGGTACTGGATAAAGCCGCACCTCATGTACGCAAAAAATCGTAATTCGCTTTACAATAAAGAGGTCAGCATACGCTGACCTTTTTTATTTCGCTGCTACACTCTTCTCTGTTCTGAAAGACTTGGAATTTCCGATGTTTGGTGAATTTAACCTAATCGACAAATACTTTTCTTCACGCCAACCACAACGTAAAGACGTGCATCTCGCTCTCGGCGATGATTGTGCGGTTGTCAAAGCGCCAGATAATGTGCGCATTGCTATCAGCACCGATACCATGGTGGCTGGCATTCATTTTCTGGCCGATGCCAACCCAGCATGGGTGGCACACAAAGCGCTGGTATCCAATTTAAGCGATCTGGCGGCCATGGGGGCAACCCCGGCTTGGGTCTCCATGGCACTGACGTTGCCTGAAATTGATGAAGCCTGGTTGGAGCCGTTCTGCACGGCATTTTTTGACTTGGCTAATTACTACAACATTCAGCTCATTGGCGGCGATACCACCAAAGGCCCGCTCAGCATTACTCTGACAGTGCAGGGGTTCGTGCCTCAGGATAAAGTGTTGTTGCGCAGCACAGCCAAAGTCGGCGATTGGGTGTATGTCACGGGAGAGCTTGGTGACAGCAAAGCGGGGCTGGATGTGATTCTGGACGAGGCTAAACGCCATGAGCCGTTTGCGCCGGAGTTGGAAAAGCGCCATTACCTGTCGACACCACGTATTTTGGTGGGGCAGGCACTGCTCAATCTGGCGTCGTCAGCCATCGATATATCGGATGGTCTGATTTCCGACCTGGGTCATATTCTGCGTCAATCCAATGTTGGCGTCAGTCTGGATGTCAGTACTCTGCCGATGTCTCAGGAACTGCGTCAGTTTGTCGGCCACATTCAAACCGCACAGAAATGCGCTCTCACCAGCGGTGAAGAGTATGAGCTGTGTTTCACCGTACCTGAACAGAACAAAGGTTCGCTGGACAGTGCATTAGCGCACTGCGGTACCAAAGTGACGTGTATTGGCCAGATTCGCCCGCAAGGCACATTTGAATTGCATAACAACGGCGAAAAGCTGGACTGGAATCTGCGCGGATACGATCACTTTAAGGAATCAGAATGACCAATCCGAAATCTCGTTTGTCGATGACAAATCCATGGCATCTGCTCGCCACCGGATTTGGCAGCGGTTTGTCTCCTGTAGTGCCGGGCACTATGGGAACTCTGGCGTCTGTGCCCTGTTACCTGTTGCTGGCGCAACTGCCGCTCACGCTGTATATCGTTGTCGTTATTGCAGCCAGCCTGATTGGGATTAAGATCTGCCAGGTAACATCGGATGACATGCAGGTGCATGATCACGGCTCAATTGTGTGGGATGAATTTGCCGGATTCTGGATCACCATGCTGATTGTGCCAGTGTTACAGCTGCCAGTGTTTGAGTGGAAATGGCTGCTTGCGGGGTTTGTGTTGTTTCGCTTTTTCGACATGGTTAAACCCTGGCCGATTGGCTGGCTCGATAAACGCGTGCACGGCGGACTGGGGATCATGCTTGACGATCTGGTTGCAGGCGTGATGTCTGCGCTGGCGCTGGCTCTGGTCGGCTACTGGGCGGGATGGCTAAACTAAACATAAAAGAAAAGGTTCCCAAGTGGGAACCTTTTTTATCGAATGAATGGTATTACAGTTTTTCCAGATCGGATTCAATTTCCGCAATTTTGCTGGCAACCACCTTTTCCAGGTGACGCAAGTCGCTCAGGATCTTCTGTTTCACGTCCACTTGTGTAATCTGAACATGCTTGGTGATTTGGTTGAGCTCATCAATGATTAAGGTCAGATTACGGTTAATCTCCGTGACCTCTTTGTATTGATGGCTACCGCTGTCAACCAGTACATTCTTAACTTGCCTTGGGTATTTGAATTTTACACTCTTGGCAAACAGTTCACCTTTCTGCTTTTTGAAATAGATTTTTAAGACATCCTTGTGCGCTTCCTGACGCAATGAATAGCGTTCAATCTGCGTTGGATCTGTAATCCCTAAACCCGTGAGGTGTGGAAACATAAGCGACCTCTATATTATTTTTGTTACATCAATGACCTGAATTCAATGTAGCAGTCTAATCCTGTGGTAGATAGCTTAGTTTCTACCCATACGCTTAAGTTGTGGACAAGATCGCTATTCCTTTGTGCCACTTAGCTTGGCGCCAATTCGGAAACGTTTTCAATCAGCCTTTCGCGCAGGGCCAACTCCTCTTCCTCACTCAATCGGGCGCCGTGTGCGCCAGTCAGAATGAACAAGTCTTCTGCGCGCTCACCGATGGTGGTGATCTTCGCCGCGTGCAAATCGAGATGCAGCTCTGCAAAGGTTGCACCGACGGTGGCGAGAAGTCCCGGCGTATCGAGCGCCACGAATTCCATCAGCGTACGTTTCTTACTTTTGGTTGGCAGAAAGTCGACCTGAGTTTTCACCTTAAAGTGCTGCAAGTTGCGCGGCAGACGACGGGTCTTAATCTTGGTCGGGCGGCCGTCTTCCAGCACGTGTACCAGATGTTTACTCAAGGCTTTGTGGCGCGATTCTTCAATCGCCTGACCATTCTGATCCAGTACCATAAAAGTATCGAGTACGTAACCGTCTTTGCTGGTCATGATCTGAGCGTCATGGACGTTGAGATTACGGCGGTCGAGTTCCGCCACCACGGTGGCAAACAGCGCGGGCTGGTCTTTGGTGTAGACAAAGATTTCTGTGCCGCCCCGGGTCGCCTTCTTGCTAACCATGACCAGTGGTTGAGTCGGATCATCGTGTCGTAACAGGTGAGTGCAGTGCCAGGCGATTTGTTTGTGTGTATGGCGCAGGAAGTAGTCGGCTTTAAAGCGTTGCCACAGCAAATCAATTTCGCGGCTACTAAAGCCTTCCTTGCGCAGTAGGGCAGACGACATTTGCTGGTTGTGACGAATGCGATCGCGTACATCGACCGGGTTTTCCAACCCGCGGCGCAGCGCGCGTTGTGTCGAATAAAACAGCTCCGCCAGCAGAGTACGTTTCCAACTGTTCCACAATTCCGGGTTGGTTGCGCAGATATCTGCAACCGTCAAACACACCAGATATTCCAGATACTCTTCATCACGCACTTTTTTCGCGAACTCAATGATGACGTCCGGATCGTAAATATCCCGGCGCTGCGCGGTGACCGACATCAACAAGTGGTTCTGAACCAGCCAGGCCACCAGTTTCGCTTCCGGTTTTGATAATCCGTGTTCGATACAAAAATCGTACGCTTCGGTTGCTCCGATTTCAGAGTGATCGCCACCACGACCTTTACCGATGTCGTGGAAGATGGCTGCCAGAATCAAAAGCTCTTTTTTCTGAATCTTAGGGTAGACTTCGCAGCAAATCGGATGCTTTTCATGATTTTTCATATCTGAGAAAACATGAATGTGTTTTAGCAGGCGAATACTGTGTTCATCCACGGTGTAGACGTGGAACAAGTCAAACTGCATTTGCCCCACAATCTGACTCCACTGCGGCAGATAGGCTGCCAGAACGCCGAGTTTGTGCATCTGGCTGAACGCTTTGTGCAGGGCATTCGGATGACGTACCAGCTCCATGAACTTCTCGCGAGCCGCCGGAATGGTATGCAGGAACTTGTTCAGGCGGCGCCGTGCCGTACGCAACTGACGCATCGTCGAAGGTGATACACCTTCAATCGTGGAGTCGTTGGCCATGTGCAGGAACATGTCGAGAATGGTTTCCGGACGTGCCTGAAACAGTGCCGGTTTGCGCGCTTCAATCAGATTGCCACGACGCTGGAAATCGTCATCAAGGATTTCAGGCTCGCTCTCTTCACCATTGTTCAAAATGGCCTGATCAAACAGTTTGAGCAGCATCTTATTGAGTTCTGCCACGCGGCGCAGCGTGCGGTAGAACTCTTTCATCATCATTTCGACCGGACGGTTACCTTCGCCGGTAAAGCCCAAATGTTCGGCAACCTGCGCCTGATGAGCAAAGGTCAGGCGGTTGTCGTACCGCTTGAGCTCCAGATGGAGTGCAAAGCGAACGCGCCATAAAAAGTCCTGGCACTCCACCAGTTCACGAAACTCAGCGTCGGTCAGAAAGCCATAGCGACTCATTTCATACAACGTAGTAGCGCCAAAATGGCGGCGAGCAACCCAGCTGAGAGTATGAATATCGCGCAGACCTCCTGGCGTGGACTTGATGTCCGGTTCCAGATTGTAAGTGGTGTCGTGATAACGGGCGTGACGTTCACGTTGTTCTTGAATCTTGGCGCGGTAAAAGGTTTCACTTGGCCAAAAGGTTTCTGAATGGATCACCAGTTTGAGACGGTGGAATGTCTCTTCGCTGCCACACAGCAGGCGAGCCTCCTGCAAGTTGGTCGCCACCGTCAAATCTTCACGACCGATATCCGCACACTCAGCCACAGTACGTACGGCATGACCGACTTCCAGACGCAAGTCCCATAGAAAGGTGATGAACTCGCTGATTTTGGACGCGATGTTGTCGCTGAGTTTGTCTTTTGACACCACCAGAATGTCAATGTCTGACAGTGGATGCAGTTCTCCACGGCCATAGCCTCCGACCGCGACCAGACTCAGGTCTTGTATCTCGGCGAAACCAAAAGATTGCCACAGACGGCGCAGTAACAGATCCATGTACTCTGCGCGGCCAAGCACCAAGTCGGTGACCGGGTTGTGATTGAGGAACTCGTCTTTCTGATATTGAGCGAAGTGCTCCAGCTGTTGCTTGAGCTCGCTGATGGTCAGTTGTTCATCGCTGAAACTCAGCGGAGATAAATAGGGCATACAATGCGGTCCGTGCAAGTCTTTCAAAAGATACTGAGACTGAATCTAACAGATAATCCCAAGTGTGCTCAAGATGCGCCGCCGTAATGGCTGGCCTTGGGAGCGCAGATAAAAAAATCCCTGCCGAAGCAGGGATGATGTGAATGTGGTTATGCGTTGTGGAATACGCGAGGAATGCTTTCCTCTTTGCGCAGCGTGAGGATCTCACAGCCGTCTTTCGTCACCAGAATGGTGTGCTCCCACTGTGCTGAGTTTTTACCGTCAGCGGTGTAAACTGTCCAACCATCTTCATCATCCAGACGACAGCCAAATTTACCTGCGTTGATCATCGGTTCGATGGTGAAAATCATGCCTTCACGCAGTACAGTGCGGTCACTGTTTTTGTAGTGTACAACTTGTGGCTCTTCGTGGAATTCGGCACCAATGCCGTGACCACAGTAATCACGCACGATAGAGAATTTAGTGCTCGGGTTGTTCTTGTTGTTGGTCTTGATGTGCTTCTCAATCGTCGTGCCGATTTCACCCAGTTGCACGCCTGGCTTCACTTTTTTCAGAGACAGGTACAGACACTCTTGAGCCACCAGACACAGACGCTTGTCTGCCGGCGCAACGTCGCCCACTTGGAACATTTTTGACGTGTCACCGTGGTAACCATCTTTAATAACGGTAATGTCGATGTTCAGGATGTCACCATCTTTCAGTACGCCAGGGCGCACTAGCTGACCAAAGTTGCTGTCGCCAGTCGCTGGAATGCCATGGCACACGATGTGGTTGATTGAAGTACAGATAGATTTAGGGAAACCGTGGTAGTTGAGAGGTGCTGGAATTGCGCCTTGAACTTCAGTGATGTACTTATGACAAATCTGATCCAGTTCTTCGGTCGTTACGCCCGCTTTTACATGAGGTTCAATCATTTCCAGAACCTCAGCTGCCAAACGGCCCGCTACGCGCATTTTTTCAATTTCTTCAGCATTCTTAATTTTTACAGACATCGGCTTTCTCTACTAACTCTAGGCACAGGTTGTGCTAATGGCGTTATTGTAACAGTGGAAGAGGGAAGCGCAAGAAGTGAGGCGAGTAAGAATGAGAATTAGAGTCGCTTCACTCGCGGAGATGCAGGCAAAACAGAGAGCCAAACTGCACGCCAAATGAGCGGGCTTTACGGCTCGCTGTTCGGAGAAAAAGGTAATTTTTTCTAGCCACACAAGGGCCAAATATGATATAAAGCGCGCCGGAATCTCGGTCTGTTTTCTTCATTTTGGCGAAGCAGCGTCGAGTCCGCTAACATTAAACTTTAAATCACACACATTCCGACACGTGTTCCGGGGTGCTTCCAGCTAAGCTGAGAAGTCGGAGACATGGGGGATGTGGAGGCCTAACCCCATAGAGGATTATATAATGGCAACTGTATCAATGCGCGATATGCTGAAAGCTGGTGTTCACTTCGGTCACCAGACTCGTTACTGGAACCCAAAAATGAAGCCATTCATCTTTGGTGCTCGTAACAAAGTTCATATCATCAACCTAGAAAAAACTGTACCAATGTTCAACGAAGCTCTTGCTGAGCTAGTTAAAGTTGGCGAGAAGAAAGGTAAAGTTCTTTTCGTAGGTACTAAGCGCGCTGCATCTGAAGCTGTTAAAGAAGCTGCTCTTGCAAGCAACCAGTACTACGTTAACAACCGCTGGTTGGGCGGTATGCTGACTAACTGGAAAACTGTTCGTCAATCAATCAAGCGTCTGAAAGATCTTGAGATCCAGTCTACTGACGGTACTTTCGACAAGCTGACTAAGAAAGAAGCTCTAATGCGTACTCGCGAAATGGAGAAGCTAGAGAAGTCTCTTGGTGGTATCAAAGATATGGGCGGCCTACCAGACGCTCTATTCGTAATCGACGCTGATCACGAACACATCGCAATTAAAGAAGCAAACAACCTGGGCATTCCAGTGTTCGCGGTTGTTGATACTAACTCTAACCCAGACGGCGTTGACTTCGTTATCCCAGGTAACGATGACGCAATCCGTGCAGTTCAGCTATACCTGAACGCAGCAGCAGAGTCAGTAAGCGAAGGCCGTAACAAAGACGTAGCGGCAGTTGCTGACAAAGACGGTTTCGTAGAAGCTGAATAATAGCGGCTCTGAGTTACACTTAGCTCTATGTGCCACAAAGCTGAAGCATAAGCTAAGTTATAGTTAGCATTGGGGGCCGAAAATGTAGGCCCCTAATTTTTACCATATCCAGAATCAAACTGAGGAATAGAGAATGGCTGTTACTGCTGCTCTAGTAAAAGAACTGCGCGAACGTACTGGCGCAGGTATGATGGAATGTAAGAAAGCGCTTGTTGAAACTAACGGTGACATCGAGCTTGCGATCGAAAACATGCGTAAATCAGGCGCTGCTAAAGCTGCTAAAAAAGCAGGTAACGTTGCTGCTGAAGGTACTATCGCAATCAAAGAAGCAAACGGCGTAGCGGTTCTTCTTGAAGTGAACTGCCAAACAGACTTCGTAGCAAAAGACTCTAACTTCACTGCATTCGTTAACCAAGTAGCTGAAGACGCTCTGGCAACGAAAGCAACCGTTGAAGAACTACAAGCTAAATTCGAAGAAACTCGCGTTGCTCTAGTAGCGAAAATCGGCGAAAACGTAAACATCCGTCGCGTTCAGTACGTTGAAGGTGTTGCACTGGCTTCTTACCGTCACGGCGAGAAAATCGGTGTAGTTGTTGCTGGTGAAGGCGACTCTGAAACTCTGAAACACATCGCAATGCACGTTGCAGCATCACGTCCTGAGTACGTAAACCCAGAAGACGTACCAGCTGACGTAGTAGCAAAAGAGCGTGAAGTTCAAGTTGAAATCGCGATGAACGAAGGCAAGCCTAAAGAAATCGCAGAGAAAATGGTTGAAGGCCGCATGAAGAAATTCACCGGTGAAGTTTCTCTGACTGGTCAGCCTTTCGTGATGGAACCTAAGAAATCTGTTGGCGAAGTCCTGAAAGAAAAAGGTGCGTCAGTTTCTACATTCGTTCGCCTGGAAGTGGGTGAAGGTATCGAGAAAGCTGAAGGCCTAAGCTTCGCTGAAGAAGTAGCACTAGCTCAAAAAGGTTAATCCTTAGCGAGAATGCTCAGAAAAAGACCGTGGCCATGGCTGCGGTCTTTTCACGACTAAGGCGAGATTAACCGTGATGAATGCGCTTAAATGGTTAAGTGTATCCATGACTGTTAATCAACAACTCTCTTTGGAAGGTAAAGTCCATGACAACGAACCCTAAACCAGCATATCAACGTATTCTGTTAAAACTTAGCGGTGAAGCGCTTCAAGGCGAAGAAGGTTTTGGTATCGATCCAGCCGTTCTTGACCGTATGGCTCAAGAAGTGAAAGAACTGGTAGAACTTGGTGTTCAGGTTGGCGTTGTTATCGGTGGCGGTAACTTATTCCGTGGTGCCGGTCTGGCAGCAGCAGGTATGAACCGCGTCGTTGGTGATCACATGGGTATGTTGGCAACAGTAATGAATGGTCTGGCAATGCGTGATGCGCTGCACCGTGCTTACGTGAACGCACGTGTGATGTCGGCGATTCCTCTGAAAGGCGTGTGTGACGATTACAACTGGGCAGATGCTATCAGCCAATTGCGCCAGGGCCGCGTGGTGATTTTCTCTGCTGGTACAGGCAACCCATTCTTTACCACTGATTCAGCAGCCTGTCTGCGTGGTATCGAAATTGAAGCAGACGTAGTTCTCAAAGCGACGAAAGTAGACGGCGTTTATAGTGCAGACCCGGTAGCCAACCCAGACGCACAACTGTATGATAAGCTCGCATACAACGATGTACTTGATAAAGAATTGAAAGTGATGGATTTGGCAGCGTTCACGCTGGCTCGTGACCACAAAATGCCAATCCGTGTCTTCAACATGAACAAACCAGGCGCACTACGTCGCGTGGTGATGGGTGAAGCGGAAGGCACGTTGATCAGCTCCGCAGTATAATCACTCTCGAGATGAAATAAGAATTAAGGTGAAATTGTGATTAATGAGATCAAAAAAGACGCTCAAGAGCGTATGGACAAAAGTGTTGAAGCACTGAAGAACAACCTGCAAAAGGTTCGTACTGGTCGTGCGCACCCAAGCCTGCTATCTGGCATCTCTGTTGAGTACTACGGTGCTCCAACACCTCTTAACCAAATCGCTAACGTAGTCGCAGAAGACGCGCGTACTCTGGCGATCACCGTGTTTGATAAAGAACTGACACCTAAAGTTGAAAAAGCGATCCTGATGTCGGATCTGGGTTTGAACCCAATGTCAGCAGGCACAGTTATTCGCGTTCCACTGCCACCATTGACTGAAGAACGTCGTAAAGACCTGGTTAAAATCGTACGTGGTGAAGCTGAAGGCGGCCGTGTAGCGGTACGTAACATTCGTCGTGATGCGAACAGTGATCTAAAAGCGCTGCTGAAAGACAAAGAAATCTCTGAAGATGACGAGCACAAAGCACAAGACGAGATTCAGAAGCTGACTGACGCTGCAGTTAAACGCATTGATGAAGTGCTTGCTGCTAAAGAAAAAGAGCTGATGGAAGTTTAATTCTCCCGTCATGCCAGTGAAAAAAACGCTGTGCTCGCAGCACAGCGTTTTTTTATGCTACCCTTCATCATCTTTTTATCGTCACTACGTTTCTATGCAAAATTCGCAACTCACTTCAGATGTTCTTCCTCAGCATATTGCAATCATCATGGATGGCAATGGCCGCTGGGCGAAAGCACAAGGCAAACCCCGTGTCTTTGGTCATAAAAATGGTGTAGCCGCTGTCCGAAAAACCATCTCCACTGCTGCGAAACTAGGGATCAAAGCCGTTACTCTGTTTGCATTCAGTAGCGAAAACTGGCGCCGCCCTGAAGAAGAAGTTGGTGTGTTAATGGAGCTGTTTATCACAGTTCTGTCTACCGAAGTCAAAAAATTGCACAAGAACAACCTACGTCTTCGTATTATTGGTGATAAGAGCCGTTTCAGTGAGCGTCTACAAACGAAGATCGCTCAGGCAGAAGCTCTGACGGCGAATAACACCGGGTTAGTGGTCAACATTGCCGCGAACTATGGCGGTAAATGGGACATTACTCAGGCCGCTCGTGATATCGCGGTCAAAGTGGCGCGTGGTGAAATCAACCCGTCAGAGATTGACGAAGCGTTGATCACCGAACATCTCACCATGTCTGATATTCCGGAAGTGGATCTGTTGATTCGTACCAGCGGTGAATGCCGGATCAGTAACTTTATGCTGTGGCAACTGGCCTACGCAGAAATGTATTTTACGCCAGTGTTCTGGCCAGAATTTGGTGAAGACAGTTTAATTGAAGCAGTGACTTGGTTTGTAAATCGTGAGCGCCGATTTGGTTGTACCGGTGAGCAAGTTAAGGCATTGATGGAATCATAAAATAGGATTTCTAAGTTTGAAGCAAAGAATAATTACAGCGCTCATACTTGCACCTTTGGTCATTTTAGGCATTTTCTTCCTGCCACTTCCTTGGTTTATTCTGGCCTTGGCAGTTGTGACTCTATTGGGATTTTGGGAATGGACCCAATTTGTTCAGCACACATCGCGTTACATTGCACTGCTGCCGGCTATTTTAGTTGGCGGTGCGAGTTTTTTTCTGATTTCTCCGGCAGTTCAGTCGCTTGCAACACTTAATGGCACTCACTTTGCTATTCTGGCTATCGGTACCATCTGGTGGCTGTACTCCAGTTTTCTCGCCATTACTTTTCCCCGTTCCCGACGTTGGTGGGAGGAATCAAATCCTGCGCGCCATTTGTTCGGTTTACTGACGTTACTGCCATTTTTCTGGAGCGTGGTGTTTTTACGTGCAGAAGGGATGGAAACGGATTTCTACCACGGCGCCAAACTGGTTCTGTTTGTGTGTTTGATTGTCTGGGCCGCGGACAGTGGTGCGTATTTCTCGGGAAAAAGTCTGGGTAAACACAAAATGGCGCCAGCAGTGAGTCCGAACAAAACTATTGAAGGTTTAGTTGGCGGTGTGATTGCGGCGATGATCGTTGGCTGGTTATTCGCTGACTGGTTTGCGATAGAGTTTTCTTCACTGAGCATCATGCTGCTGACGATTCTGTTGACGGTGGTGATCTCTGTGCTGGGAGATTTGGTTGAGAGCATGTTTAAGCGTGTTTCTGGAATCAAAGACAGCAGCAATATTATTCCCGGGCATGGCGGCATTCTCGATCGCATTGACAGCCTGACTGCGGCCTTCCCTGTGTTCGCGCTTCTCTACTTCATGTTCTAATGTGTGGGTAGCCATTTGGCTGCCCATACTCAATCACGACGGTTTTTGCTATGCGTAAATTAACGATTCTGGGAGCGACAGGTTCAATCGGAGCCAGCACGCTTAAAGTAGTTGCAGAGAATCCTGAACAATTTACTGTGGTCGCGCTCGCGGCAGGTGGCAATGTCGCCAAAATGCGCGACTTGTGTCTGCGCTGGCGACCGAAGTACGCCGTCATGGCAACCGCTGACGCTGCGCAGCAGCTGGCGGCCGAGCTTCGTGCTCTGCAATTGTCGACTGAGGTCATGTTTGGCCAGGACGCAATGTGCCAGGTTGCTGCGTGTGACGAAGTCGATACTGTCATGGCCGCGATCGTCGGTGCGGCCGGGTTGCTGCCCACTATGGCGGCAGTAAAAGCGGGTAAGCGTGTACTGCTGGCGAACAAAGAAGCATTGGTGATGTCTGGGCAGTTGTTTATCGATGCCGTGGAACAGCATGGCGCAGAACTGATGCCGGTCGACAGTGAGCACAATGCGATTTTTCAGTGTCTACCGGTCGAAATTCAAACCCGCCTTGGTCGCTGTGATTTACAGCAAAGTGGTGTGTCCCACATTCTGCTGACCGGCTCTGGTGGTCCGTTCCGCTACAGTGATATTCAAACACTGAAAGATGTAACACCTGAGCAGGCGATTGCACATCCGAATTGGTCGATGGGGCCGAAAATTTCGGTCGATTCTGCGACGATGATGAATAAAGGCCTTGAGTTTATCGAAGCCAAATGGCTGTTCAATGCGGCGCCCGAGCAATTGAAAGTGCTGATTCACCCTCAGTCTGTGATTCATTCAATGGTGCAATACCGCGATGGTTCAGTAATAGCCCAGTTGGGTGAACAGGACATGGCAACACCGATAGCCTTGACCATGGCCTATCCTCAGCGCGTGAATGCCGGAGTGAAGCCGCTTGATTTTACCCGCTTGAGTGAACTGACGTTCCTCGATGTGGATTATGCGCGCTATCCGTGTCTCAAACTGGCTATTGATGCCTGTTATGAAGGACAGCATGCAACGACGTCTCTGAATGCCGCCAACGAAGTGGCGGTGGATGCTTTCCTGCGTGGTCAGATCCGTTTCACCGATATCGCAACTATCAATGAACGTGTGTTGTCTAAAGTGTGTGGAACCAACAGTCCGTTACATTCCTATACCTTGGAAAGCCTGATTGAGCTCGATACAATGGCTCGTAGTCTGGCATCTCAAGAGTTGAAAGAGCGATTATTATGAGTGGCATTTTGTGGAACCTGGTGTCCTTTATTGTTGCACTGGGCATTTTGGTTGCCGTGCACGAATATGGTCATTTCTGGGTGGCGAGAAAGTGTGGCGTCAAAGTTGAGAAGTTTTCGATTGGTTTTGGTAAGTCGATTTGGAAACGCCTTGGCAAAGATGGTACTGAATACAGTATTTCCATCATTCCTCTGGGTGGCTACGTCAAGATGCTCGATGGCCGAGTGGATGACGTTAGCCCGCAAGACCAGCAGTTTGCTTTCGATAAAAAGCCGCTCTGGAAGCGAGCTGCTATTGTCAGCGCAGGCCCTGCCTTTAACTTCTTCTTTGCGGTCTTTGCCTACTGGCTAGTGTTTATGATTGGTGTACCTGCCGTTAAACCAGTAGTGGGTAATGTTGCGCCGTATTCTATTGCCGCCAATGCAGGTCTTGAACCGGGCATGGAAATCAAAGCGGTCTCTGGCACTGAAACACCGGATTGGGAATCGGTCAATATGGGGCTGATTTCTCATATTGGCGATCAACGTATGACCGTGACGGTTTCATCGCCAAATGGTGTCGGCGTCGACGAAATCAAAACTTTTGACCTCAGTGGGTGGAACTTTGATCCTGAAACAGAGTCTGCTATGGGAGCGCTTGGCTTTAAGCCATTTACACCGCAAATCTCTGCGGAGCTGACGAGTGTAGAGGCTGAAGGCGCTGGTGCTCGTGCTGGGCTGATGGTCGGCGATGTGTTGACTCACATTAATGGCCAGCCGATCACAGATTGGCAACAGGTGATTGACGCGATTCAGACGCATCCTGACCAGGCATTAGTGATTGATATTGAACGCCAGCAAGAATCGCTGTCGTTGTCTTTAACCCCTAATGCTAAAAAGCTGTCTCAAGGAAAAGTGATCGGTTTTGCGGGAATCGCACCTAAAGTCGCAGATTGGCCGCAAAGTTATCGATTTGAGCTGCAATTTGGTGTATTTGAATCGTTCGGAAAAGCATTTGAAAAAACTGGCCAGGTGATTGATCTGACCGTCAGCATGCTGAAGAAATTGATAGTCGGCGATGTAGGGTTGAATAACCTCAGCGGCCCAATTTCTATCGCGAAAGGCGCAGGAGCAACGGCGGATTATGGTCTGGTCTATTTCCTCGGCTTTTTGGCGCTGATCAGCGTCAACTTGGGCATCATTAACTTGGTGCCGTTACCGATGCTGGACGGTGGTCACCTGCTATTTTTCGCGATTGAAGCCATTATTCGTCGTCCGGTTCCGGAAAAAGTGCAGGAAATGGGTTATCGCATCGGCGGTATGATCATCTTCTCTCTGATGGCCGTGGCAATATTTAACGATTTTACTCGCCTGTGATTGATAAGCATTAGGCAAAGGTTGTAGTAAGGAATAACTAAAACAAATATGGCAATGAAAAAAATCCTGTTCGCGACGCTGCTCGCAACAAGCGTGTCGGCGAATAGTGCCGAAAATTTTGTTGTGCAGGACATTCAGATTCAAGGGTTACAGCGTGTTGCTCTGGGGGCCGCATTGTTAAAAATGCCGGTCCGTGTTGGCGATACCGTTGATTCTCAGGACGTTGCTGAAATCATCAAGGCTCTGTATGCCTCGGGTAACTTTGAAGATGTTAAAGTTCTGCGCGACGATGAGACTTTAGTCGTTCAGGTGAAAGAGCGTCCAACCATTGCGAGCGTCTCTTTCTCCGGCAACAAGGCGATCAAAGAAGAACAGTTGCAGCAAAACCTTGATGCCTCTGGAATTCGTGTTGGTGAAGCATTGGATCGCACCAAGCTCAGCAACATTGAAAAAGGTCTGGAAGACTTCTACTACAGCGTTGGTAAGTACAACGCCACCGTAAAAGCCGTGGTGACGCCACTGCCGCGTAACCGCGCGGACCTGAAGTTTGTTTTCACTGAGGGTGTCTCGGCTAAAATCCAGCAAATCAACTTTATTGGCAACGAAGTGTTTTCCGATCAGGAGCTGTTGTCACGCTTCAACCTGAAAGTGGATGTCGCGTGGTGGAACTTCCTGTCGGACGACAAATATCAGAAGCAGGTGTTGGCAGGCGATATCGAAGCACTGCGCACTTTCTATCTCGATCGCGGTTACCTGAAGTTTCAGGTTGATTCAACGCAAGTTGCTATTTCGCCGGACAAAAAAGGCGTCTACATCACCATGAACCTCAATGAGGGTAAACCTTATACGGTGAAAGATGTTCAGTTCCGCGGTGAATTGATTGGTAAAGAAGACGAATTTAAGTCGCTGATTCCGTTTGAAATGGGTGAAACCTACCGTGGTTCATCGGTGACTCAACTGGAAGAAAGTGTCAAGCGTGTGCTGGGCGAAGCGGGTTATGCGTACCCACAAGTGCGCACGATTCCTGAATTTGACGATGAAACACAGCAGGTTTCGCTGGTCGTGCATGTTGAAACGGGTAAGCGTATGTATGTACGCGATATTCGTTTTGTTGGTAACAATGCGACCCGTGACGAAGTTCTGCGCCGTGAGATGCGCCAGATGGAAGGTTCTTGGCTGAACTCGAAATCTATCGATACTGGTAAGGCGCGTCTGAACCGTCTGGGTTATTTCGAAACCGTTGACGTTCAGACTGTCCGTGTACCGGGTACCGATGATCAGGTCGATCTGGTTTACACGGTGAAAGAAGCGAACTCAGGCAGCGTAAACTTTGGTGTCGGTTACGGTACGGAATCGGGCGTAAGCTTTACGGTCGGTCTGACTCAGGATAACTTCCTTGGTAGCGGTAACCGTGTGGGCATCAACGCGACCACGAACGATTACCAGAAGAACATTACGCTGGAATATCGTGACCCGTATTGGAACCTCGATGGTGTCAGCCTGGGCGGAAAAGTTTTCTATAACCAGTTTGAAGCATCGGAAGCGGGCATCGTCGACTATACCAACGAAAGCTACGGCACCAGCCTGACCTGGGGTTTCCCATTCGATGAACTGAACCGTTTTGAATTTGGTGTGGGTTACACGCATAACAAGATCGGTAACCTGACTCCATATCTGCAAGTGGAACAGTTCCTGAAAGCTCAAGAGAGCAATATCGATTCAGACGGTAGTCTGCTGACTAACGATTTCGATATGAACATTGCCTGGACGCGTAATAACCTCAACAAAGGTTACTTCCCAACGGCTGGTAACTACCAGCGTGCGTCGGGCAAAATCACAGTTCCGGGTTCGGATGCGAAGTACTTCAAACTGCAATACGATGTGCGCCAGTATGTTCCGCTAACTAAAAAGCATGAGTTTACGCTGTTACTGCGTGGCCGCCTGGGTTACGGTAACGGTTATGGCCAGACAGACGGGAAAGATAACCTCTATCCGTTTTATGAAAACTTCTATGCGGGTGGTTTTACAACATTACGCGGATTTGGCTCTAACACAGCGGGTCCAAAAGCGGTGTACCGTGATTACTCAGGTTCCAACAATGGTACCGATACCGCAACCGATGATTCGGTTGGTGGTAACGCGATTGCATTGGCCAGTGTCGAGCTGATTGTGCCGACGCCGTTCGCTTCGGATGAAGCGCGTAGCCAGGTTCGTACCAGTATCTTCTACGATATGGCCAGTGTGTGGGATACCGAATTTGACTACCGCAATGGCCCGTCAGATTATGGTGATAAATACTACTACGACTACTCAGATCCAACCAACTACCGTTCTTCGTACGGTGTAGCGTTGCAATGGATGTCGCCAATGGGGCCTCTGGTCTTCTCTCTGGCGAAACCTATTAAGAAATACGAAGGTGACGACGAAGAATTCTTCACTTTCACTATCGGACGAACCTTCTAATAGAGGAAACTATTTTGAAACACATCATCAAAGCAGCAGGTGTTAGCCTTATTGTTCTTAGCTCATCATTTTTTGCTCAAGCTGCTGAAGCGGCTCAAAAAGTGGGATTCATTAACACTGCGCAAGTTTTTCAGGCCCTGCCACAGCGCGAAGTTGTCCTGAAGAAAATGCAAGATGAATTCAAAGACAAAGCGGCGGAGCTGCAAAGCATCAAAGCGGATGCAAAAACGAAAATTGAAAAATTGAAGCGTGATTCTGAGCTGATGAGTCAGGATGACGTGGAAAAACTGCGTATCGAAATTGGTCAACTGGACAGCGCTTACAAGATCAAAGCTCAGGCACTGGAACAAGCATCGGCTCGCCGTGAATCGGAAGAGAAACAGAAGCTGTTTAAAGTGATCCAAGATGCGGTGAAGAAAGTGGCTGAGAAAGAAGGCTACGATATGATTGTTGATATCAGCGCAATGCAGTACGGCAAGCCTGAGTACGACATTTCAGAAAAAGTAATCAAAACAATCAAATAATTAAAGCATTATGACAACACTAACTTTAGCCGAATTGGCAACGATTACTGGGGGCGAGCTACACGGTGACAGCACTGCTGTTGTCAGTGGTGTAGCGCCGATGGATCGCGCACAGGAAGGGGACATCACCTTCCTGTCGAACCCAAAATACAGTAAACACCTCGCTGAGTGTAAAGCGACCGTCATCATGGTGAAGGCCTCTGAGCGAGAATTATGTCCGGCAAACGTACTGGTTGTTGCTGACCCGTACGTGGCGTTTGCGAAAGTGACACAAGCACTGGACACCACACCAGCACCTGCGGCGGGCGGTATTGCACCGAGCGCAGTGGTGGCTGACGACGCTAAGTTAGGGAACAACGTGTCAATCGGCGCCAATGCCGTGATCGAATCTGGTGTTGAACTGGGCGATAACGTGATCATTGGTGCTGGCTGCTTTATCGGTAAAAATGCCAAGCTGGGCGATCACACCAAGCTGTGGGCGAACGTGACCATTTACCACAATGTGCTGGTGGGTGAACGTTGCCTGATTCAATCGGGTACTGTAATTGGTTCTGATGGTTTCGGTTACGCCAACGAACGCGGTGAGTGGATTAAAATTCCGCAGCTGGGTTCTGTGCGTATCGGTAACCGTGTTGAAATCGGTGCATGTACCACTATCGACCGTGGCGCGCTGGATGATACCGTGATTGAAGATAACGTCATTCTCGACAACCAGATGCAAATCGCGCACAACGTGCACATCGGATATGGTACGGCCATGGCCGGTGGTACTATTGTCGCCGGCAGCACCAAGATCGGTAAATATTGCATCATTGGTGGTGCTTCTGTTTTGAATGGTCATATCGAAATTGCCGATGGTGTTACCATCACTGGTATGGGTATGGTCATGCGCAGCATTGACGAGAAGGGGATGTACTCTTCCGGTATTCCGCTGCAAACCAACAAAGAATGGCGTAAGACAGCCGCGCGTGTTCATCGCATCGACGAAATGAATAAGCGTTTGAAAGCGGTAGAGAAGCTGCTTGAGCAAAAATCGGACTCTTAATTCCGTGTTTTTGTCAAAAAGGCTCGCAATGTGCGAGTCTTTTTCGTCTATAATGCCGTAAACAATTTTATGTATTTATAAATAGGAATATGACTTTGACTACTGAAAAGAAAATGATGAATATCACTGAAATTCAGGAGCTTCTTCCTCACCGTTATCCATTTTTGCTGATTGACCGCGTGACTGATTTTGAAGAAGGTAAATACCTGATTGGTCTTAAAAATGTTTCAGTGAACGAACCTCAGTTTACCGGTCATTTCCCTCAGCTCCCTGTTTTCCCTGGCGTACTGATTCTGGAAGCCATGGCTCAGGCTACTGGCCTGCTGGCATTCAAAACTTTTGGTGCACCAAAAGAAAATGAACTGTACTACTTTGCGAGCATCGACAACGCGAAATTCCGCAAACCGGTTGGCCCTGGCGACCAACTGATCATTGAAGTGGAATTTTTGAAAGAGCGTCGCGGTATTGCGCTGTTCAACGGCGTAGCCAAAGTTGATGGTGACGTAGTGTGTTCTGCAGAACTGAAATGCGCACGTAGAGAGTTTTAATATGATCCACGAAACGGCACAAATCCACCCAATGGCGGTGGTCGAAGAAGGCGCAGTGATTGGCGCCAACGTAACGGTTGGGCCGTTTACCTACATTACATCTGGTGTCACTATTGGTGAAGGCACAGAGGTAATGTCACATGTTGTGATTAAAGGCAACACTGTGATTGGTAAAGATAACCGTATTTTCCCGCACGCTGTGATTGGTGAAGAGAACCAGGACAAGAAGTACGGCGGCGAAGATACGCGTGTGATCGTTGGCGATCGCAACGTGATTCGTGAAGCGGTACAGATCCATCGTGGTACTGTGCAGGATAAAGCGCAAACCGTCGTCGGTGATGACAACCTGCTGTGTGTTAACGCGCACATTGCACACGATGTGATTGTCGGTAACAACACCCACATCGGAAATAACGCCATTCTTGGCGGTCATGTGACCGTGGAAGACAATGCGGGCGTGATGGCGCTGTCGGCGATTCATCCATTCTGTACCGTAGGGGCATTTGCCTACATCGGTGGCTGTTCCGCTGTTGTTCAAGACGTACCGGCATACGTATTGGCGCAAGGTAACCACGCTACGCCATTCGGTCTAAACCTGGTTGGCTTAAAGCGTAACGGTTTTGAAAAAGACGAAATCCGTGCACTGCAAAAAGCCTACAAAGAGATTTACCGTTCAGGTAAAACTCAGGCGGAAGCGTTGCCAGTGCTGAAAGAGATGGCAGAGCAATGGCCATCGATTCAGCGCTTCATCACCATGCTGGAGACTTCAGAGCGTGGCATCATTCGCTAAGCTTTGCTGAATACGCACCTATAAAAGATCGCCCGGCAGCGGGCGGTCTTTTGTGTTTTATGGACAGCCTCTTTTTCAGGTGGTTTTCCATAACACACATCAAGGCTTAAAGAGGACGTTTGGCGTGGATAGACCATTACGCATTGGCATCGTCGCGGGCGAATTATCCGGCGACACGTTGGGAGAAGGCTTCATCAAAGCGGTCAAGGCTCGTTATCCGAATGCTGAGTTTGTCGGCATCGGCGGCCCGAAAATGATCGCGCAAGGCTGCCAGTCGCTATTTGATATGGAAGAGCTGGCTGTGATGGGGCTGGTGGAAGTGCTGGGCCGTCTGCCGCGTCTGCTGAAAGTGAAAGCGGAGTTGGTAAAGTACTTCACTACCAATCCGCCAGATGTGTTTGTCGGTATCGATGCGCCGGATTTCAACCTGCGCCTGGAATTCGACTTGAAACAAGCGGGTATCAAAACCGTCCACTACGTCAGCCCATCGGTGTGGGCATGGCGCCAAAAACGTATCTTCAAAATCGAAGCTGCTACCAATCTGGTGCTGGCATTTCTGCCGTTTGAAAAAGCGTTTTACGACAAATTTAATGTGCCTTGCGAGTTTATCGGTCACACGCTGGCTGACGCAATTCCGTTTGAATCTGACCGACTTGCGGCGCAAGCGCTGTTAGGTCTCGATAACAATAAACGCTGGTTGGCAGTGCTGCCGGGCAGTCGCGGTGGTGAAATGAAAATGCTGGCGCAACCGTTTATCGAAACATGTCAGCGTTTGCAGCAACGTTACCCGGATCTGGGTTTTGTAGTGGCACTGGTCAACCAAAAACGCCGTGAACAGTTTGAAGCCGCATGGCAGCAACACGCTCCAGAACTCAATTTTGTGCTGGTGGACGACACTGCGCGCAATGTGATTACTGCGTCGGATGCGGTGATGCTGGCTTCGGGCACGGTCGCGCTGGAGTGCATGTTACTCAAACGCCCGATGGTGGTTGGCTATCGCGTCAATGCGATTACCGCCTTTCTGGCTAAGCGTCTGCTGAAAACGCCGTATGTGTCGCTGCCGAACATTCTGGCTGACCAAGCGCTGGTGAAAGAGCTGTTGCAGGACGATTGCACGGTCGACAATCTGTATCACGAAGTGTGTCGCCTGCTGGATAGCGACAACCGCGAGATGCTGGAGAAGTTTGACGAAATGCATCACTGGATTCGCAAGGGCGCCGATGAACAAGCCGCCAACGCGGTGCTTAATTTAATTCAACACTGATTCTGATAGTAAAGATCATGGCTAAGAAACCTGAAAAAGAACTGCCTCCGTTTGAAATTCCTGGCGGCTATCACCTGATTGCCGGAGTGGATGAAGTGGGCCGTGGCCCGTTGGTTGGCGACGTGGTCACCGCGGCGGTGATCTTGGATCCGAATAACCCGATTGAAGGCTTGAACGATTCAAAAAAATTGTCGGAGAAAAAACGTCTGGCGCTGCTGCCGGAAATTCAGGAAAAAGCACTGGCGTGGTCGGTCGGGCGTTGCAGCCCAAAAGAGATTGATGAGTTAAACATCTTTCAGGCGACCATGTTGGCTATGCAGCGTGCGGTGCAAGGGCTGGCGATCAAGCCAGACTTAGTGCTGGTGGACGGCAATAAGATTCCGCAATTGCCGATGGACGCTCAAGCGGTGGTCAAAGGTGACTTGCGCGTGGCGCAGATCAGCGCCGCCTCGATCATTGCCAAAGTTGTACGCGACCAAGAAATGGAAGAGCTGGATAAAGCCTATCCGCAGTTTGGTTTTGCCAAACACAAAGGTTATCCCACCAAAGCGCATTTTGATGCGATTGAACAACATGGTGTCATTGAGCAACATCGTCGGAGTTTTGGCCCGGTAAAACGGGTACTTGGGCTGGAATAAGCTCTGTAACTCCGCTCAGATTCACGTAGAATAACCGCCAGTAACAAATCTCAGTACTCCAGGACAGAATTGAATGTCAGATCCAAAGTTCATCCACTTACGCATTCACAGTGATTTCTCCATGGTTGATGGCCTGTCAAAAGTGCCGCCACTGGTGAAGAAAGTGGCCGCAATGGGCATGCCGGCAATGGCTCTGACCGACTTTACCAACCTGTGTGGCTTGGTGAAATTTTATGGCACGGCGCATGGTTGTGGTATCAAGCCGATCGTTGGTGCTGACTTTTCTGTACGCTCCGATGAATTCGGTGATGAACTGACACGTATCACCGTACTGGCCAAAGATAACGTCGGGTACAAAAACCTGACGTTACTGATTTCCGATGCCTACCTGCGCGGACACGTGCAACATCAGCCCGTGATCGATAAAGAGTGGCTGCTCAAATACGCCGAAGGACTGATTATTCTTTCCGGCGGTAAAAATGGTGAAATTGGCCGTGCGCTGCTCAAAGGCAACCAAGCCCTGGTAGAAAAGTGCGTCGAGTTTTATCAGACCCATTTTGCTGACAACTTCTATCTGGAATTGGTGCGAACCGGACGTGCAGATGAAGAGAGTTATCTTCACTTTGCGTTGGAGCTTGCGGAACAGGCAGAACTGCCTGTGGTGGCAACTAACGATGTGGTCTTTATCGACCCTGACCAGTTTGATGCGCACGAAATCCGAGTTGCCATTCACGATGGTTTTACCTTAGAAGATCCCCGCCGTCCGAAAAACTACAGCCCGCAACAGTACCTTCGCAGTGAAGAGGAAATGTGCGAGCTGTTTGCCGACATTCCGGAAGCGCTGGAAAACAGCGTTGAAATCGCTAAACGTTGTAACGTCACGGTCCGTTTGGGTGAGTACTTCCTGCCTGCGTTCCCGACCGAAGGCATGGCTGAAACCGAATACCTGGTGAAAAAATCGCGCGAAGGTCTGGAAGATCGTCTGGAGTTCCTGTTCCCAGATCCGGCTGTTCGCGCGGAACGCCGTCCGGCATACGATGAACGTCTGGAGATCGAACTTCAGGTAATCAACCAGATGGGCTTCCCCGGTTACTTCCTGATCGTAATGGAGTTCATCCAGTGGTCGAAAGATAACGATATTCCGGTGGGGCCAGGGCGAGGCTCTGGCGCGGGTTCGCTGGTGGCGTACGCGCTGAAAATCACCGACCTTGATCCGCTGGAATATGATCTGCTATTCGAACGTTTCCTTAACCCGGAACGGGTATCGATGCCCGATTTCGACGTCGACTTCTGCATGGATAAACGCGATCAGGTGATTGATCACGTTGCTGAAATGTATGGCCGCGATGCGGTATCGCAGATCATCACCTTCGGTACCATGGCGGCGAAAGCCGTTATCCGTGATGTGGGCCGAGTGCTCGGCCACCCGTTTGGTTTTGTGGATCGCATTTCGAAAATGATTCCGCCGGATCCGGGCATGACGCTGGAAAAAGCGTTCAAAGCGGAGCCGGCCCTGCAAGAGCTTTACGACGCAGACGAAGAAGTTAAAGAACTGATCGATATGTGTCGCATTCTGGAAGGGTGTACTCGAAACGCGGGTAAACACGCGGGTGGTGTGGTGATCTCACCAACGGCCATCACCGACTTTGCGCCGATCTATTGTGACTCGGAAGGTCACCATCCGGTTACTCAATTCGACAAGAACGACGTCGAATATGCTGGCTTAGTGAAGTTTGACTTCCTTGGTCTGCGTACACTCACCATTATTGACTGGGCGCTGGGTTTGATTAACCCACGCCGTGAAAAAGCGGGTGAACCGCCAGTGCGAATCGAATCGATTCCGCTCGCGGATCCGGCCTCTTTCCGCGTGCTGCAAAATTCGGAAACCACCGCGGTATTCCAGCTTGAATCGCGCGGTATGAAAGAGCTGATCAAACGCCTGCAGCCAGACTGTTTTGAAGACATCATCGCACTGGTGGCCCTATTCCGTCCGGGGCCTCTACAATCAGGCATGGTGGACAACTTTATCGACCGTAAACACGGTCGTGAAGCGATTTCTTACCCGGATGAAAAGTGGCAGCACGAGTCACTGAAAGAGATTCTGGAGCCAACCTACGGCATCATCCTGTATCAGGAACAGGTCATGCAGATTGCTCAGGTACTGGCAGGCTATACGCTTGGTGGTGCGGATATGCTGCGTCGTGCGATGGGTAAGAAAAAGCCAGAAGAGATGGCCAAGCAGCGCGAGGTGTTTCAGTCCGGTGCCGAAAACAACGGTGTTGACGGCGAACTGGCAATGAAAATCTTCGATCTGGTAGAGAAATTTGCTGGATACGGCTTTAACAAATCGCACTCAGCAGCCTATGCTTTAGTATCGTACCAAACGCTGTGGCTGAAAACGCACTATCCGGCTGAGTTCATGGCGGCGGTAATGACCGCCGATATGGATAACACCGAGAAAGTGGTGGGCCTGGTTGATGAATGCATGCGCATGGGGCTGAAGGTATTGCCGCCGGATATCAATTCGGGGCTGTACCGCTTTAATGTCGACGATTCCGGCGCAATTGTGTACGGTATCGGTGCGATTAAAGGGGTAGGTGAAGGCCCGATTGAAGTGATCCTCGAAGCGCGCAACAAGGGCGGTTACTTTAAAGATTTGTTTGATTTCTGTGCACGCATTGACATTAAGAAGGTCAACAAACGTGTGATAGAAAAATTGATTCTGGCTGGTGCACTGGACCGTTTGGGGCCACATCGTGCTGCAATGATGGCTTCGCTGGATGATGCGGTGAAAGCGGCAAGCCAGCACCATCAGGCGGAAGCGTTTGGTCAGGCGGACATGTTTGGTGTGCTCACTGACGCACCGGAAGAAGTTGAACAGAAATACATTCAGGTTCCTGAATGGCCGGAGAAAGTCTGGCTGGAAGGGGAGCGGGAGACGCTCGGACTTTATTTGACCGGGCATCCCATTAATGCCTACCTGAAGGAACTGAATAAGTACACCAGCTGTCGATTGAATGAAGCGACGCCGACACGCCGCGATCAGTCATTGACGGTGGCTGGTCTGGTGATTGCAGCGCGGGTGATGACCACCAAGCGCGGCAACCGTATCGGGTTGATGACGCTTGACGATCGCAGTGGCCGAATGGAAGTCATGCTGTTTTCCGATGCGCTGGATCGGTATGCAGAATTGTTAGAAAAAGATAAAATTCTGGTGATTTCCGGACAGGTCAGCTTTGATGACTTCAATGGTGGCCTTAAAATGTCGGCGCGCGAAGTCATGGACTTGGGCAGCGCGCGTGAAAAATATGCCCGAGGCTTATCTATCTCGATTGAACAATCGCAGATTGATGAGCAGTTTTTTGAGCGCTTTAGTCAGATCTTAGAGCCTCACCGAGCAGGGACTGTCCCTGTCAATGTATACTACCAGCGCCCTGATGCGCGAGCACGTCTGACGTTAGGCACTGAATGGCGTGTGACTCCAAGCGATACATTGTTAGACGAATTAAAACAGTTACTTGGCAACGACCAGGTAGAACTCGAATTTAACTAAAATTCAGCTGCGCCATTGCGAGCTGAGTAAAAAAGGATCGGTAGATGAGCCTAAATTTTCTAGAATTTGAAAAACCTATTGTAGAACTGGAAGCTAAGATTCAGGCGCTTCGTGACGTGTCTCGTCATGGCGGTGATACTTCCGTAGATCTTGAAAAAGAGATCGAACAGCTAGAAAAGAAAAGCCTAGAGCTTAAAAAGAAAATTTTCAGTGATCTAGGTGCATGGCAAGTGGCACAGATGGCTCGCCATCCACAACGCCCTTACACCCTGGATTACGTCAACAACATGTTTACTGAGTTCGATGAACTGGCCGGTGACCGTGCGTTTGCTGACGATAAAGCGATCGTGGGTGGCATGGCGCGTCTTGATGGTCGTCCTGTGATGGTGATTGGTCATCAGAAAGGCCGCGAAACTCGTGAAAAAGTAAAACGTAACTTCGGTATGCCAAAACCTGAGGGTTACCGTAAAGCCCTGCGTCTGATGGAAATGGCTGAGCGTTTCAACATGCCAATCATCACCTTTATTGACACGGCGGGTGCATACCCAGGTGTGGGGGCGGAAGAGCGTGGCCAGTCTGAAGCGATCGCGAAAAACCTGAAAGTGATGGCTGGTCTTAAAGTGCCAGTGATCTGTAACGTTGTCGGCGAAGGCGGTTCAGGTGGTGCACTGGCAATCGGTGTGGGTGACTACGTCAACATGCTGCAATACTCCACTTACTCAGTGATTTCGCCAGAAGGTTGTGCGTCGATTCTGTGGCGTGATGCGGATAAAGCACCGCAAGCAGCGGAAGCGATGGGTCTGGTTGCTCCTCGTCTGAAAGAGCTGGAACTGATCGACGAAGTGATCGAAGAGCCACTGGGTGGCGCGCACCGCGACCACGTTAAAATGGCAGAAAATATGAAAGCAACGCTGCTGCGTCAGCTGGCGGATCTGGAGCAACTGGATCACGAATCGCTGCTGGAGCGTCGCTACCAACGCCTGATGAACTACGGTTACTGCTAAGTTCAGCATGCAATTAGCTCGAGGGTCGGACCGTGTCCGGCCCTTTTGTTTTTCGCGTGGTTCAATGTACTGCGCTACCTACGTTACTGCTTTGCGGTATACTCAAACGGTTCTTCATACTCAACCGACATTGCCATGGATTTGTACGCTCATACTCGTCAATTACTTGATGCTCAATCATCACGCCATTTTGTGCTCGCCTTCAGTGGCGGCGTTGATTCGCGTGTGTTACTGGAGCTGTTAGCCCGCTACCGAGATGAGCGTGCCATCAGCGTGCAGGCCGTCCATGTTCATCATGGTTTGAGCGTCCATGCCGATGAATGGGTAGAACGCTGCCAGCAATGGTGCAAAGCGGTCAACATTCCGCTCTCAATTGAACGGGTCAGCTTGGATACTGCCAGTGGCGAAAGCATTGAAAAGCTGGCTCGTGATGCGCGCTATAAAGCTTTGGCAACCTACATGGAGAGCAACCGCCTTCTGTTGCTCGGTCAGCATGCCGATGATCAATTGGAAACGTTCTTGCTGGCATTGAAACGTGGCAGTGGTCCGAAAGGCTTGGCATCCATGGCGCAGCAAGCGCCGTTTGCAAACGGTCAATTGTTGCGCCCGCTATTGAGTGTTTCCCGGGAGCAGATTGAACAATTCGCCCGGCAGCAGCAGTTGCAATGGGTCGAAGATGAAAGTAATCAGGATGAGCGCTACGAGCGAAATTTCCTGCGTCACCGGGTGACCCCCGTGTTAAGTGAACGCTGGCCGGGAATCCGTCACGCCGTGCAACGCAGTGCGCAGCTGTGTGCGGAGCAGGATGAATTACTGGCTGAACTGCTTAACGATGCGCTTAACGCAGCTAAGCAAAGTGACGACAGTTTGTCGGTTACTGCGCTGCAACCGCACAGCGATGCACTGCGCCGCCAATTATTGCGTTACTGGCTGGCATCTCAGGGGCAGCCGATGCCGAGCCGCGTGCAATTAGAAGTCCTGTGGCGCGAAGTGGCTCAAGCCGAAGACGATGCTAATCCCAAGCTCAAACTGGGCGAGTGCGAAATTCGTCGTTTCCATCAACGTTTGTATTGTGTGCCACTGGCGCAGGATGTATCCGCTTGGCAGCAACCGCTATTGTCCGAAAACCGTTTACTGCTGCCTGACAATCTGGGCAGTCTGATGCTGGTGACAAGTGCGCAGGGGAACCTTCGTCTGCCAGCCGACGATGCTCCGTTCTGGGTAACTTTTAATCCGGAAGGTTTGTCTGCATGCCCGGTTGGCCGAGCGGGTTCGCGCAAATTAAAGAAACTCTTTCAGGAATATCAGGTACCGAGCTGGCTGAGACGACGGACGCCGATTGTGATGCATCAGAATAAAGTGGTAGCGGTTGCAAATTTATTTGTAGATCGTGACTTCAGTGGGCAAGATTGTGAACTCATCTGGGACAAGTGACGTTTTTTCATGCCAAAATCGCATTCATAAACACTTATAATCACTATGGACAAATAAGGGTGAGCAATGAATAAAGTCGCAATGGGAATGATGTTGGGTTTGACGCTATTAGCAGGTAACGCAGTTGCAGGCGATGCGGCAGCAGGGAAAGCGAAATCGGCGGTGTGCGCAGCGTGTCACGGTGCGGATGGTATCGCGGTTATTCCGGGTTATCCAAACCTGAAAGGTCAGAACGAACAATACATCGTGACGGCTATCAAAGCGTACAAAAACAAAGAGCGTAACGGCGGTCTGGCTCCTGTGATGCAAGCTCAGGCATCGATGTTGAGCGATGATGACATTGCAAACCTGGCTGCATATTTTGCTAGCCTGAAATAATTTTTGCACCACAGTTTGTGAGAGAGCCCAAGCCTTGCTTGGGCTTTTTATTGATTGTTTACAACGGCTAGCAGATAATGCCAGCAACAAAACGAAGTTTAAGGGATGAACATGAAAAAAATCGAAGCCATTATCAAGCCATTTAAACTCGATGATGTCCGTGAAGCGCTGGCGGAAGTTGGTATCACGGGTATGACGGTTTCTGAAGTGAAAGGATTTGGGCGTCAAAAAGGCCACACTGAACTGTACCGCGGTGCGGAATACATGGTCGACTTCCTGCCAAAAGTGAAACTAGAAATCGTCGTGAACGAAGATGTGGCAGACCAATGCGTCGACACCATCATTGAGACAGCCCAGACCGGTAAGATTGGCGACGGTAAAATCTTCATCACTGACGTCGAGCGTGTTATTCGTATTCGAACCGGCGAAGAAGACGAAGACGCGATCTAATCTAAAACGCGATTAAAAAAATAAGGAGCTTTGGCTCCTTTTTTTCTTTCTGTTGACCGGATTTAGGCGGGTTTTGCTTGAGCCAGATATTTTCCCGGTGCTATCGTTAGCTCGTTGTCGATTGACGGAGTTCTGCTGCTGATGAGAAAACGTCTTCTCTGGTTATTGCCGCTTTCACTGATTTTGTTAACGGTGGTGAGTTTTTCGCTGGTGTTTACTGTGCCAGCACAGCCACAGCTGTTTGCGCTCGGTGAGAACGACGAAAATCAGCCGTTAGTGTGCTATCACGATCCGCAGCCCACAGCTCTGGATGAGAACGGCACGCTTAAGCTGGTGGTGTGGAACATTTATAAGCAGAACCGTGAGCACTGGGACTCAGAATTGAGCCGCTTTAGTCGTGATGCGCAGTTGGTGTTGCTGCAAGAAGCGAGCATGACTGCCGCACTGCAACGCTGGATAGCGGAGCACAACTGGGCAGGAACTCGGGTGAATGCATTTCAGGTGCTGGGGGAATCTGCCGGGGTTTTGAATTTATCGCGCAGCATGCCGCAACTGGCCTGTGGTTACACGGAAATGGAGCCGTGGCTGCGTTTGCCGAAATCCGGTATCTATGCGCTGTACGCGCTGAGTAACGGGCAAACACTGGCGGTGGTTAATCTGCATGCGGTCAATTTTGCTTATGGCACAGAAGAGTATCGTGAGCAGATCAGCGCGCTGATTAAGGAGTTGCGCCAGCACAAAGGGCCGGTGATTGTTGCCGGCGACTTTAATAGCTGGAGTAAAAAGCGGACTCAGGTGCTGGCGGAGGCACTCAGTGCTTTGGGAATGAAAGAAGCGATTTTCAGCCCGGATAATCGCGCGCGATTTATTAACGGTTTGCCGCTCGATCATGTGTTTTACAAACAACTGACGCTGAAAAAAACAAAAGCGCCCGAATCGGACGCTTCTGATCATAATCCATTGTTACTTGAATTCAGCTTATCAGGATATAGAGCGCCCAGATAAGGTAGAAGGCAATCCACGGCAGAGTCGCTATCACCAGTGCCTGACCGCGCTCTAACGGTGTCCAGGTACCGACTGCTGCATAACCCAGCACGATATACCATGGCAGTAAGAGCGGAAATGCACTGGCAAACTGCGACCAGTCACTGGTGAGAGGCAGTTTGAGCAGGCCGTTAAGACTGTTGAGGTCAGCCGCATAGTTCATCACCTGACCGTGCTTGAGGATCAAACTGGCGTAGCTGGCCAGATCGCCGAGTACTGCCGGAAAAATCACCACCGTACTGGCGGCAAACCATTTCCAAAAGCCCATTGCCGGTTGCACAGGCTTAGTTGCCAAACGAAACCACAAGGCTAAGACCAGAATCGTCAGCGTGCGGCTGACGATATCACTGATGATTTCACTTGCCATCAGCGTGTTGGGTTCCAGCAGGGCTAACTGCGCCGGGTTGGTAGTTGCCAACTGAGCTTCCAGCCCTTGCTTGAGCCAGTCAAAGCTGACATTGTCAAAGTACGCGCCCCAGAACAGGAATGGCGTGATCATGAGTACAATGTAGGTTTGCCAGCCCCACATACCGCGCTGGTAGAGCGCGGCGAAACAATCGCTCGGTGAACGGAAAATGTCCACCAACATAATGAGCGGGTTTACGGAAGGTTTCATACACTGACCTTAGTCACATCGACGTACAGTTTCAGTTTCTGACCCGGCTTAAGATACTTCTGGTTGGCCAGATCATTCCATTTGACGATATCGTGTGTTTTGACGCTAAAGCGTGCCGCAATGTCACTCAGCGTATCGCCATTACGTACCTGATAAAACACGGTACGGATGATGGCACCATCGGTGCTGTCTTTCCAAATCACCAGTTTTTGTCCAACACGTAGCGTGTCACGCGGACCCATACCGTTCCATTTGGCTAAGGCCTGATGGGAGACATTGTTGGCTCGAGCGATGGTCCACAGACTGTCACCCGGGCGTACGGTATGCGTGAGTTTGTATTTTCCGCGCGCCAATGATTGAGTCTTGGCCAGACGATTGCTCGCGCTCAGCGCATAGGCTTTCTCATCTTTGACGGAGGTGGGAATCATCAGGTACTGACCGACGCGAATCGAGGTACCGGACAGATTGTTGGCGGTCTGAATCACTTTGGTGGTCGTGGAGTGTTTCGTTGCAATCACACTCAGCGTATCACCGTTTTGTACTTTGTACCGTACCAGTTTCATGCCTTTGCCACGGTTGGCTTCGACTTGCTGCTCGAAACGCTCGACCTTGTCGATGGGCAGCAGCAGTTGGAAAGGTCCGTCTGGTGCAGTTGCCCATTGGTTATAAGCCGGATTGTAGCTTTGCAGCTCCTTCACGCTGATACCTGCGTAATTGGCTGCGATCGCCAGATCCAACTGCTCGTCCGGATCCACCAATTTCAGCACTGGTTTATTGGCAATCGCAGGAAGTGAGACACCATAACGCTCCTGATTGGCGATGATGTCTGCAAGCGCGAGCAGTTTCGGCACATAACCACTGGTCTCTTGGGGTAAATCAAGCGAGAAAAAATCGGTCGGCTTACCCTGACTGGTGTTTTTGCGAATGGCACTGGAAACTCGGCCTCCACCGCTGTTATAAGCTGCGATTGCGTTGTACCAGTCGCCGTCAAAACGGTTGCTGAGGTACGTCAGGTAATCAAGCGCGGCATCGGTGGCGGCATCCACGTCGCGGCGGCCGTCGTACCAGAAGTTTTGTTCCAGTCCGTACATTTTTCCGGTACCCGGAACGAACTGCCATAACCCCGCGGCGCTGCCGTGCGAATAAGCAAACGCATCAAAGGCGCTCTCAACAATTGGCAGCAGTGCCAGTTCGAGTGGCAGATTACGTTGTTCGATTTTCTCTGTGATCAGATACAGAAAAGGTTCGGCGCGCTTGGCGACGGTTTCCAAATGACCTGGGTGTTTGATGTACCACGTCCGGTAGTAGTCGACGGTTTTGTCTTCCGGGATCGGGAGCTGAAGCTGCATGGCAATGCGCTGCCATACGTCTTGTTGTTCCTGAGGAGTCAGCACTTTTGGCTGGACAACGACCGGTGTTTTTTTCGTTTTGGTCGGTGTTGTCACTTGGGGTGCTGGGGTGTTTTCCTCGTTGGTCTCTGATGTATTTTGACTCAAGGGCTGGGTAAGTTGGCATCCGGCTAATAGTAGTGCAATTACCCAGCTGAATTGTACTCGCATGTAAGACAGCCTTTTTTATTCTTGGCTGGTGATAATACTTTCCGTATTAATGACATGACAAGCAAGAAAACGTCAAAATTCGTTCTTCCACTCACGTAATGCGGTAAATATTGATAACGCATCCGTTTGCTCGGTGCGGTTGGCGACAGACTTCATGATGCTCGGCTCCTGCGTTCTCAGGAATGGGTTGACCCATTTTTCACGGCGCAAGGTGCTTGGCAGGGTAGAGTGGCCTTGCCCACGCAATCGAATCACTTCATCACGATAAATTTGTAACTGTTCATTATCCGGCTCAACCGCCATCGCAAATGCGACGTTGCTGGCGGTGTATTCGTGCGCGCAATAGACCTCGGTCTCCTCTGGCAGGGCAACCAGTTTGCACAGCGACGTAAACATTTGCTCCATGGTGCCTTCAAACACGCGGCCACAACCGGCAGAGAACAGTACATCACCACAGAACAGCTTTCCGTCACCGACATAACCGATGTGGCCGAGTGTGTGCCCCGGCAACCCCAGCACCATAAAACGCTCGTCAAACAACTCGATTTGATCGCCCGCATCAACCGGGTGAGTCAGGGTTGGTATCGGCTCCTGAGACGGGCCAACCACATCGACATTCGGATATTGTCGCACCAGTTCCGGTACGCCACCGATGTGGTCGTTGTGATGATGGGTGATCAGAATGGCTTCCAGTGTCAGTTCATGCTGGGACAGGTAGTCCAACACTGGTGTTGCATCTCCCGGATCGACCACGGCACAACGGCGATCGCTATTTTGAATCAGCCAGATGTAATTATCATTAAATGCGGGTATGCTTTTGATATGTAACATGAGTTATCTCCGGTCACCGTGGTGAAGCGAGTTAGCAATGAAACCAGCACGCAGTGAAAAAAAACTTGAGAAACCCCATTCTTGGTCTCAATTGAAAAATGGCCAATGGGTCAGTGAGTCGATTCAAACCCGGCTCGATGAATGGTGCCCGAAATTGTTCGGTTATCATATGCTGAAACTGGGTGGCCTGAGCTGCGAACTCGTCAGTTGTAATTGTAATATTCAACACCAAGTTCAGCTCGATATCCAGAACCCTTTGCACAACGTGATTGCCGATGCGTATGACTTGCCGTTTCTGGAAAAAAGCATTGATGCAGTGATTGTCGCGCATCAGCTGGATTACTGTAACGATCCGCACCGTATATTGCGGGAAGTCGACAGGGTGTTGATTGATGATGGCTACATTATTGTGACCGGATTTAATCCGATCAGCTTAACCGGATTGGCGAGTTTGATGCCGTGGCGTAAACATAATCTGCCCTGGAGCGGACGTATGTTTACCCCCAGCCGGATTAAAGACTGGCTGGGGGTGCTGAATTATCAGGTAATTGAATGTGACCAGTATGCGCTGTTTCCGATGCAGAAATATCGCCCTTTGTGGACCTGGCTGGAAAATAGCTTGGGTGAGTGCGGCGCGCCGTTTGGCAGCCTGTACTTTATTGTCGCTCGTAAGCGGACTTATCCACTAAAGCCAATCAAGCCTCACTGGCGTATCAAACGACGTTTGTCACCAGTCGGGCTTAATTATCGGGTGAAATCTGGTTCGCAGTCGAAAACCAGTACTGAGTAGCCTCAGTTTTCTGGTTGGTAGCCAACGTCGTCTTCGGTTGGGTTTTCTGCCGCCGCGCGCGCCAATTCGTCACACATTTCGTTTTCACGATGGCCAGCGTGACCTTTGACCCAGTGCCATTCCACCTGATGACGGGCGGTTTCTACATCCAATGCCTGCCATAAATCGGCATTTTTCACTGGTTTTTTGTCGGCTGTTTTCCAACCACGTTTCTTCCAGTTGTGAATCCACTGCGTAATGCCTTGGCGCACGTACTGGCTATCGGTGGTCAGAATGACATGGCACGGCTCTTTGAGTGTTCTTAACGCCACCACGGCCGCCATCATTTCCATGCGGTTATTGGTGGTCAGGCGGTAGCCTTTCGCCAGGGTTTTTTCGACTTGTTTGTAGCGCATGACAACGCCATAACCACCCGGTCCCGGGTTGCCTAAACAAGAACCATCAGTGAAAATTTCCACCTGTTTCTTCATGATTATTTGATACTATTGGGTTTCGCACACAATTGGCATAGTCTGACACACATATCCTAATGAATACTAGCAACAATTCTGAATACAGTCGCATCGTGGTTCTCGATACCGAAACCACGGGTATGAACCTCGAAGGCGGCCCGCACTACGAAGGTCACCGCATCATTGAGATCGGTGCGGTGGAAATCATCAACCGTAAGCTGACCGGACGTCACTTTCACGTTTACCTGAAGCCAGACCGCGCCATTCAGGCGGAAGCGATCGAAGTTCATGGTATTACAGATGAATTCCTGGTTGATAAGCCGGAATACAAGGATGTGCACGACGAGTTTCTCGACTTCATCCGCGGCGCGGAATTAGTCGCACACAACGCGCCCTTCGACGTCGGCTTTATGGATTATGAATTCAGTAAACTGAGTACTCAGGCGCCGAAAACGGATCAGTTGTGTAAGGTGACCGATACGCTGGCCATGGCGAAGAAAATCTTCCCGGGCAAGCGCAACAACCTCGACATATTGTGTGAACGTTACGGTATCGACAACTCACACCGTACTCTGCACGGGGCATTGCTCGATGCGGAGATTCTGGCGGATGTTTATCTGCTGATGACCGGTGGTCAGACGTCGCTACAGTTTTCTGCCGGGGCGCAGGAGAGCGGAGTGGGAGCGGGTGCGATAAAACGCGCATCGCAAGGACGAAAAGCGCTAAAGGTTTTACGCGCTACGGCCGATGAAATACAAGCACACCAGGATCGTCTGGATATTGTAGAAAAAAGTGGCACTTGCCTCTGGCGTCAGTAGGAGAAACTATGTTGAGGATGGGATTGGCTTTATGGGGATTGCTGCTCAGTACGGGCGTATTTGCCAGCAATGAGTCAAGTATGTCCCTGTTGGATAACCGGTTCCGTGTCGACCCGACCATCTCTCAGATTACGTTTGTCGTCTACCGGGAGAAGAATTCTCAGCCTGTGGTGCTTGTGCGTCCTGATGGCAAGAAATACTACGCCTGGCGCAGCCCGGATAATGTGCGTTGGTATGAAGAGTCGTCGATGGATATCATTTCCATCGATAATCCAATGCCGGGCCCGTGGCAGGCCGTGGGCAAAGTTTCTCCCAAGAACAACATCAAGCTGATCTCTCATTTACAGCTATCGGCAGATGCGTTTCCTAATCGTCTTTATCAGGGCGAAGAGATCAAATACACCGCGCGTCTGACTTCCGATAACAAGCCGCTGCTACTGCGCGACTTTCTTGACCGCGTCAACCTGAAGGTGACCTTCACCAAATACGTCGAAAACGAAGACCAGTTGGTGAAAGAAGCGCGCCCGGTGCCGATGGTGATCGGTGAGTTTGCCGATGACGGACAAGGGCTGGATGAAAAACCGGGCGATGGTGTCTTCACTGTCGCGCTGCCGATCACGCCAGAGCCGGGTAAGTATCGCGTGCGAATTACCTCCGGTAATGGCGTATTTTTGCGCGCTCAAGAGCAGGAAGTACTGGTCTATCCAAGTCCGATTTCCACCACTTTTATTCAGTCGCGTGAAGATGGTCAGCCACACCAGATTATCTTCAGTGGCGAGCAGGGCATGATTCAGCCTGGATCCCTCGCCGCCCATGTGGAGCACTCCAATCCGGAGAAAGCCCAGTACGTGACCGAAGGTCAGGCGGATAAAGATTCGCTCAAAGTGGTGCTGACCGTGCCTTACACTGGCGAGCTGGGTAATTACTCTTGGTTTGGCAAGTTGTACGCCACCGATCTGGCGACACAGCGTCCGCTATACTTCCCTATCAAAGAGCATACCTACGGGGTAGTGGATGAAATTGATATTGAAACCACGCGTCGTATGCAGGAAGAAGAAGCGGCCAAGCAGCGTAAGATTGCGCAGGAAAAATTGATGATTCAGATGCGCGAAGAAGCGCGTCAGCGTAGCATCATGTATATCGCGATCGGTAACGTGGTTGTGCTGGTTCTGGTGCTGATAGGCTGGTTTATCAGACGCAAACTGCGCGCCAGCAAAGAGGCGATACCGGAAATGCAGCTCAACATGCCGAAGAAGTAATGGCTTGAGTATCTAGGGATAATAAAAAGAAAAGGAGGCATTCAGCCTCCTTTTTTGTTGCTCAGCAGCGCTTATTTACTCGCTGTCTGGCTGGTCTTCTTGCGCGTGGTTACGCGACCTCGACCAGCTTGGGTTGGGACTTTTTTGCCGCCAGTTCCTGCGGTGCAAAATCGTCAACATTGATGGTGTACAAACGGTGTTGCTCAGCTTCAATCAGCAGTTCGGCTTCCTGTTCACTGATCAGTTTTTGCTCCAGACCAAGTTGTGCGACTTCGTCCAGACGTGTGAACGGACGACGTTCATTGAGCGCTTTACACACTTTGTCGAACACAGGTTCCGCTTGTAGGATCACATTCAGCGCCAGTTCAATTTTACCCACCGCATTGTGCGCTGTTGGTTCCAGGTACTGATGACGACCGATACGTGAACGAGTCGCACTTGGCGTTTGAATGATTTGTGCTACTTTGCTGTCGAGTTTGTCGTTTGGCGCTTTGCGTACGCGGCCAAATGGCATGATCAGAACACGCAGTGTTTTGCCGATGAACTTATTCGGGAAGTTAGCCAGGAACTCATCGATAGCCACTTCAGTCTGTTTCAGACTGTCTTGCAGGCCCCAATGCACCAGCGCCAAATCTTCAGTCGGACGGCCATCGTTTTCAAAGCGTTTCAGCGTCGCGGAGCTCAGGTACAGTTGGCTCAGAATATCACCCAAACGGGCTGACAGGCGCTCTTTACGTTTCAGTGAACCTCCCAATACCGCCATCGAAATGTCGGCCAGCAGGGCGAGGTTGGCACTGTAACGGTTGAGCTGTTGGTAGTAGCGTTTGGTGGCATCTTTGCTTGGTGCTGCTGAGCCGAAACCGTCGGTCAAACCAAACCAAATACTGCGTACCAGATTACTCATGGTGAAGCTGACATGGCCAGCCAGAGCCGCGTCAAATTGTTCAACCGCATCTGAACTTTGTGAATAGGCGGCTTCCATCTCTTTCAGTACGTAAGGGTGGCAGCGAATTGCACCCTGACCAAAGATGATCATGGAACGGGTCAGAATGTTGGCCCCTTCTACCGTGATCGCAATCGGCGCACCTTGGTAACCACGAGCGAGGAAGTTTGATGGGCCAAGACAAATGCCTTTACCGCCGACAATATCCATAGCATCGATGATTGAACGCTGGCCGCGATGTGTGCAGTGGTATTTCACAATCGCTGAAATGACTGATGGTTTTTCACCCGCATCAATCCCGGCAACGGTCAGGTTGCTCGCCGCATCCATTACATAAGCGTTACCAGCAAGACGTGCCAATGGCTCTTCAATCCCTTCCATGTGGCCGATTGGCTGTTTGAACTGACGGCGAATACGTGCATAAGCACCCGTCGCCATGGCTGCGCTTTTGATGCCGCCGGTTGAGTTCGACGGTAGGGTGATACCACGACCTACAGACAGACATTCCACCAGCATACGCCAACCTTGGCCTGCCATGGCTGGTCCACCGATGATGAAATCCAGCGGCACAAACAGATCTTGCGCGCGGGTTGGACCGTTCTGGAACGGTACGTTCAGCGGGAAGTGGCGGTTACCGATTTCCACGCCTTTCAGATGGGTTGGGATCAGAGCACAGGTAATGCCGATGTCCTTTTGCTCACCCAGCAGTCCGTCCGGGTCACGCAGTTTGAATGCCAAACCCAGTACGGTCGCCACGGGGGCAAGCGTGATGTAGCGTTTGTTCCAGGTCAGGCGCATACCCAGTACTTCTTTGCCTTCCCATTCGCCTTTACAAACGATACCGTAATCCGGAATCGAGCCAGCATCGGAACCTGCTTCCGGGCTGGTCAGCGCAAAACATGGAATCTCTTTGCCTGCGGCCAGACGTGGTAGATAGTAATCTTTCTGTTCTTCAGTGCCGTAATGTTGCAGCAGTTCACCCGGGCCCAGAGAGTTCGGCACGCCGACGGTAGATGACAGCACGCCCGATACGCCAGTGAGTTTTTGCAGTACCAATGATTGCGCGTAAGCCGAAAATTCCAGACCACCGTACTGTTTCTTAATGATCATGGCGAAGAACTTGTGATCTTTCAGGTATTGCCACACTTCTGGAGGAAGATCCGCCAGTTCATGGGTGACCTGATAGTCGCTCACCATGGCACACACTTCGTTGACCGGGCCATCAAGGAAAGCCTGCTCTTCCGCAGATAGGGTCGGTGCCTTGATTTTGCTCAGCTGTTGCCAGTCCGGTTTGCCTTTAAACAGTTCAGCCTCCCACCATACGGTGCCGGCATCGAGAGCCTCTTTTTCTGTCTGCGACATGGCAGGCAGGACTTTCTTAAACACTTTCAGTGTTTTGCCACTGATCAGGCTCTGACGAATTGACGGTACAGCCAAAACGGCCACAGCGGCCAGGTACAGCGCCCAGCCGATGATACCTACCGGGCCGAACAGAGACAGCACCAGCATGGTGAATGTCAGCGCGGCTAGGGCAGTCATTAACGAGGTTCTGTGGTACAGGCAGCCGCTTAACACGACCACGAAACCTAAGATTGAGAGCAAGATGTCCATATTTTTATCCTTGTTCAGACCGGAATTTGATTTACATATTTGGTGGTCTTACCAGTTAGAGTGTAATCAAAGTATTAATAAAATGTAAAACCTTGCTGTGCTTAAAAAGTGATCTTAATAGAGCAAAAATTCTAAATTGTGCTCTGAGCGAGAGTTTTGCTGCTTGATCGGCGTTCGAATCTTGCAAAGATTGGACGCTGGCTATCGACAGAGGAAATCGTTTGGGTAAACTCAGCTTAACGAAACTCTTGTTTTCTACGAGAGTTTGTCTGCCAGCAGATTAACAAAGAGAAAATACCTATGTACCAGGATCTGATTAAAAGTGAATTAACCGAAGCTGCCGACGTTCTGAACAAGTTTCTGAGCGATGATCACAACATCGCACAAATTGAAGCGGCAGCAAAAGTGATTGCTGACTCGTTCAAACAGGGCGGTAAAGTACTCTCTTGCGGTAATGGTGGTTCTCACTGTGATGCGATGCATTTTGCGGAAGAACTGACAGGTCGTTACCGTGAAAACCGTCCGGGTTACCCTGGTATCGCGATTTCTGACCCAAGCCATCTGTCTTGCGTGAGCAACGATTTCGGCTATGACTACGTATTCTCTCGCTACGTTGAAGCCGTAGGCGCGAAGGGCGACGTACTGTTTGGCCTATCGACTTCTGGTAATTCAGGCAACATCCTTAAAGCGATTGAAGCGGCCAAAGCGAAAGGCATGAAAACCATCGCCCTGACGGGGAAAGATGGTGGTAAAATGGCGGGTCTGGCGGACGTGGAAATTCGTGTTCCACACTTTGGTTACGCCGACCGCATTCAGGAAATTCACATCAAGATTATCCACATCGTGATTCAGTTGATTGAAAAAGAGATGGAATAATCATGCTACCCCGGAACTCGTTTCCGGGGTGCTGATGGCTGCTATAGTGACTAAGTGGTTTAAAGAAGGAGTGGCTTAAACCATGTGTGAATTGCTCGGCATGAGCGCCAATGTACCTACCGATATCTGTTTCAGTTTTACCGGCTTAATGCAGCGCGGTGGCCGTACTGGCCCGCACCGTGATGGCTGGGGTATCACCTTTTATGAAGGTAAAGGCTTTCGCACTTTTAAAGATCCCACCCCGAGTTGTCAGTCAAAAATTGCTGAGCTGGTTCAGAATTACCCTATCAAGAGTTGTGCGGTGATCAGTCACATTCGTCAGGCGAACCGTGGCGGTGTCAATCTGGAAAATACCCATCCGTTTACCCGAGAGTTGTGGGGACGCTATTGGACGTTCGCCCACAATGGCCAGCTCACTGGTTATCAGGATTTGCCGTCAGGCCGTCATCGCCCGGTTGGGCAGACAGACAGTGAAGCTGCATTCTGCTGGTTACTGGATGAGTTAGAAAAGCATTATCCGGATATTCCTCAGGATATGGCGGGAGTGTTTGCCTTCGTCGCTAAGCTGTGTGACCAATTACGAGAGAAAGGCGTATTTAATATGCTGCTGTCGGATGGTGAGTACGTGATGAGCTATTGCACCAATCATCTTTACTGGATTACTCGCCGAGCCCCGTTTGGCCATGCCGCGTTGCTGGATGAAGATGTCGAGATTAACTTCCAGGAAGAAACCACACCCAATGACGTGGTGTCGGTGATTGCCACTCAGCCACTGACTGGCAATGAAGTCTGGCAACGCATGAAGCCAGGCGAATACAACCTGTTCCATTTCGGTGAATTGATCGACAGCAATGTTGGTATGCTCAATGATATTGAGTTTGTACCTGGTCGGCCCGGTGATCAGTCCCCTAAAGTGCCGTTGGAATAGCGAAAAAGACAAAGAAAAAGGGTTGATATGATATCAACCCTTTTTTGTGTTCAGTGAGACTTATTCGTCTGCATAACCATGTATGCCGAGCGGCTGGCCATCCAAATACGCTTTGCCTTCTTTCATTTCCAGACGACCTTCAACAAACCACTGTGTAACCAGCGGGTAGATGCGGTGCTCCTGAGATTGAACGCGTTTGGTCAGCGTATCGACGGTGTCTTCATCAAAAATAGGCACTCGAGCCTGAAGAATCACCGGGCCACCATCAAGCTGCTCAGTCACGAAATGGACGCTGGTACCATGCTCTTCATCACCAGCGTGAATCGCACGCTGGTAAGTGTTCAAGCCTGGGTACTTAGGCAGGAGTGATGGGTGGATGTTAATCATGCGGCCAAGGTAATGGCGAACGAATTCATTACTCAGAATTCGCATGTAACCAGCCAGCACGATCAGGTCCGGCTGATATTCATCGATCTGCTGCATTAACGCGTAATCGAAAGCATCACGGGTCTCATACGCTTTCGGATCAATAAAGACCGGAGCCGCCCCTGCTTGTTTAGCTCGCTCTAAGCCATAAGCAGTTGCTTTGTTTGAAAAAACAGCCGTTACTTTGCCATCATGAATACTTGTTTCACAAGCATCGATAATCGCTTGTAAATTGGAACCATTTCCCGAAACTAAAACAACAATACTCTTCATGGATTATTTGATCTCTACTTGCTCTTCGTTTTCCTGAGCTGCTGCGATTTCACCGATCACCCACGCGTTTTCGCCTTCCTGTTGCAGAAGTTCAACCGCTGCTTGCGCTTGATCTTTTGGCAGTGCAATCACCAGACCCACGCCACAGTTGAACGTGCGGTACATTTCGTGCGTGTTGACGTTGCCTTTCTCTTGCAGCCATTGGAAGATCACCGGCCATTCCCAGCTGCTACCGTCGATCACCGCTTTGGTGCCTTGTGGCAGAACGCGAGGAATGTTTTCCCAGAAGCCGCCGCCAGTGATGTGAGAAATTGCATGAATGTCATGCTCAGCAATCAGTTTTAAACCAGATTGAATGTAAATTTTGGTTGGTTGCAGAAGGTGTTCACCGATAGTTTTGCCTTCCAGCATTTCGTTTTTATCTGCGCCCGATACTTCCAGAATCTTACGAACCAGAGAGTAACCGTTTGAGTGTGGGCCGCTTGAACCGACAGCGATCAGTGCATCGCCAACCGCTACTTTGCTGCCATCGATGATGTCTTCTTTTTCGACTACGCCGACACAGAAACCAGCAACGTCGTAATCTTCGCCTTCGTACATTCCAGGCATTTCAGCCGTTTCGCCGCCAATCAGTGCACAACCTGCCTGAACACAGCCGTCTGCGATGCCAGATACTACGTCAGCTGCAGTGTCGACGTCCAGTTTGCCTGTTGCGTAGTAGTCCAGGAAGAACAGTGGCTCAGCACCTTGTACGATTAGGTCGTTCACACACATTGCTACCAGATCGATACCAATGGTGTCGTGCTTTTTCATATCCAAAGCAAGACGCAGTTTAGTGCCCACACCGTCTGTACCTGATACCAGTACAGGGTGTTTGTATTTTGTTGGGAGTTCACACAATGCACCAAAGCCACCAATGCCACCCATTACTTCAGGGCGACGAGTACGCTTTACTGCACCTTTAATTCGTTCAACAAGCGCATTGCCTGCATCGATATCTACGCCTGCATCTTTGTAGCTAAGAGAAGTGTTGTTGCCGCTCACGGGGAAAGTCCTCGATCTAGTTGGATATGAAAACGGCGCTATTCTACAGGGCTTAAATCAAAAAGGAAAACGTTTGCGTCAGTTTTTTTCGTTCTCTTTTCGCGGAGATATTATTGACAGCCTGCTGGGTTTTCCCTCAGAAAAGACGAGCCTTCTGGCCGGATTGGAGCATGAGTGGCGATAACATTGACGTGCTACAAACGACTGAACGGGCAAAATGCAGGCAAAGTGAGGCAAAAAGGGTGGAGAAACGTCAACATGCCTGGGAAATAGGTGTATAATCCGAAGGTTTGTTTAAATTATGCCGGAGATGGAAATGAAAGTTGTTGAAGTTAAACACCCTCTAGTGAAACATAAAATTGGCCTGATGCGAGAAGGTGATATCAGCACAAAACGTTTTCGTGAGTTAGCAACCGAAGTCGGTAGCCTGCTAACTTATGAAGCAACTTCGGATTTTGAAACTGAGAAAGTGACCATCGAAGGCTGGAACGGCCCGGTTGAAGTTGACCAAATCAAAGGTAAAAAAGTCACAGTTGTGCCAATTCTGCGTGCAGGCCTTGGCATGATGGACGGCGTACTGGAACACATTCCAAGCGCTCGTATCAGTGTGGTGGGTATCTACCGTGATGAAGAAACGCTGGAACCCGTTCCTTACTTCAACAAGCTGGCATCCAACATCGAAGAGCGTATTGCGCTGGTGGTTGACCCAATGCTGGCAACGGGTGGTTCTATGATTGCGACCATCGACCTGCTGAAAGAAAAAGGCTGCAACCAAATCAAAGTACTGGTTCTGGTGGCGGCCCCTGAAGGTATCGAAGCGCTGGAAAAAGCGCACCCGGACGTAGAACTGTACACGGCAGCGATCGATAAGAAGCTGAACGACAAAGGTTACATCGTTCCTGGTCTTGGCGACGCCGGCGATAAAATCTTCGGTACCAAGTAATAGCTTGAGTGACAGAAAGTAAAAAGGGAGCGTAATGCTCCCTTTTTCTTTAACTACGATTTATTTCTTCAGGCTCAGTGTGCCGCCTTTACGATCGGCAGCAGGTTTACCGTTCGGTTTGCCCGCGGCATGAGAAACAAATGTCTTTGGTTTTCGCTCAGTGCGGCTGTGTTCGGAACGATCAGTGCGCCCTTTGCCTTTCTTGGAATTCGGCGCATGACGAAATTCGTCAGCATTGTGGCCGCGGAAAGTTTTCGGGTTACGACGTGCTTTTGAGGTTTGGTTCTCTTCACGACTGTCAAACAGCTTGGCATCCGTCGCTTTGCGAATACGTGCGCCCTTGCTGTCAACGCGTGATGCCTCTTCAGTACCGCTTGAATCTTCACACATTGCCAGAATTTCTGCGACTTCTGCGTCGGTCAGATAGCGCCACTTACCGTTTGGAATCCCATCGAGTGAAATGTTCATGATGCGTACACGGCGCAGCTTGAAGACTTCGTAACCCAGTGCTTCACACATACGACGAATCTGACGGTTGAGACCCTGAGTCAGTACGATGCGAAATGAGAATTTGGTTTCCTGCGTCACTTTACATGGCAGAGTCACCGTGTCGAGAATGTTGACTCCGGAAGACATCTGTTTGATAAACTCTGGTGTCACGGGTTTATCAACACGCACCACGTACTCTTTTTCGTGGTTATTGCCGGCGCGCAGGATCTTGTTGACGATGTCGCCATCATTGGTGAGAAAAATCAGGCCATCTGACGGCTTATCCAGACGTCCAATGGGAAAAATACGTTTGTGGTGACCGATGAAATCCACGATGTTGCCCGGAATGTCACGTTCCGTGGTACAGGTAATACCGGTGGGTTTATTCAGTGCAATATAGACTGGCTTTTCTTTGCTGCGCACAGGTTTATCGTCGATGCACACCTCGTCATTATCGGTCACTTTGGTGCCCATCTCTGGTAACTGGCCGTTAATGGTCACGCGACCTTGTTCGATCAGCTTGTCTGCTTCGCGGCGAGAACAAAATCCAGTTTCACTGATGTATTTGTTCAAACGTTTTTCGGTTGATTGCGACATAGGTTCTCCTAACGTTTCACAACGGAATGGCTAATGAATAGGCAGGTTTGCTGCCGAAAGAGCGCGCATTGTACCAGTTAACCCGCTTCAGCCAAGTCGTTTCTGGTGGCGCTCGCGGTTTTCATTTTTCTTATCCGCGCTTTTTTTCAGCAGAATGTACACGGCGCCGCTGCCACCATGAAAGCGCTGCGCACTGTGCGCGCATTGTACGTCCTGAATCTGGCTCAGCCAGTTGGCAACAAAGCTCTTCATCAATGCGGGGGGATTCGATTTCTCGCCACGGCCATGTACGATCATCACAGTCCGAATATCCATGGTCATGCATTGTTTGAGGAAGGAAACCACTTCATCTCGGGCTTCTTTTAGCGTTTTGCGGTGTAGATCCAATCGGGCTTGAATCGGGTATTTGCCCAGACGCAGTTTACGATATACCCCGTCCTGAACGCCGTCGCGTTTGAACTCAATCAAATCGTCCGGTTTTATCATCGGCGCGTGATCGATAGACAGGTAATCCGGGTCGCCGTCAGAGAGGCTAACGGCAGCTTGTCGTTTTGCTAACTGAGCTTCACTCACGCTGTAGCTTTTCTTGAGTTCAGCGGTATCGTGTTTGATGGGTTTAACATCGCCCATCATCTGCTGGAACAGATCGAAATCATCCTGAGACATAATGGCATCTCGAAATAGCGGTGGAATGCCGGAATTATACCTACCGAACGGACAATATGATCATTTACAGGCAATAAAAAACCGGAGTAGACAAGTAATCTACTCCGGTGCATAGCGTCACTCTATTTTTCAATAGGTGCTAAGCGATCTAGTGAGGAGATTTGTCGTTCATGACTTTGTAGACGAAGAAACCGCCGTAAAACAGCATAAGACCCAAAGCGCCAAAGATTACTATCATTGATGATAGCCCCACAGCATTACCAAATAGGAGATCCAGCCAAAAGTCCATGTTTCCTCCAAAGCGTTCGAAGACAGGGCTAAGGTAAAATTTGCTCAGCATGACGACACTGATCTGGATCAATTGTGTTGCATAGGTTGCCAGAATGTTTACGTTGGTGTGTATTTAGTCACATTTTTTACGTGGTTGATTGAGTTTTAGGCGAACGAGCAGTGTTTCGAAAAAATTTCATGGAAAGCACTTGCGTCACGAAACAGAATCCGTAATATACCCAGCGTTCTCGGTGAATAGCGCAGTTTGGTAGCGCATCTGGTTTGGGACCAGAGGGTCGGGGGTTCGAATCCCTCTTCACCGACCATATTTAAGGCCTCAGCAGCAATGCTGGGGCTTTTTCGTTTGTGGCGTTTCCGTTTGGCGGGGCAGCGATTTTGGTCGTGGGCTGGAGCGCCAGTCCGATCGAATTCCTCTTCACCGACCATATTTAAAGCCTCAGCAGCAATGCTGGGGCTTTTTTGTTTGTGGCGTTTCCGTTTGGCGGGGCAGCGATTTTGGTCGTGGGCTGGAACGCCAGTCCGATCGAATTCCTCTTCACCGACCATATTTAAAGCCTCAGCAGCAATGCTGGGGCTTTTTCGTTTGTGGCGTTTCCGTTTGGCGGGGCAGCGATTTTGGTCGTGGGCTGGAGCACTAGTCCGATCGAATCCCTCTTCACCGACCATATTTAAGGCCTCAGCAGCGATGCTGGGGCTTTTTCGTTTGTGGCGTTTCCGTTTGGCGGGGCAGCGATTTTGGTCGTGGGGTGGAGCGCCAGTCCGATCGAATCCCTCTTCACCGCCCCTATTCAAGACTCCAGCAGTAATGCTGGGGCTTTTTCGTTTCTGGCATTTATTATTTTCTATATATAAACCTCAATGTCTGCGGAGGTTTATATATTACTTTGGTGTTAGTAGAACTGGCAGCCCGCTTTTTTTGCCTGATTGAGGCGGGTAACGGTAAAGCCTCTTTGGCTCAGGAGTTCGAGCACATTGTCGTGGCCAACCAGATGCAAAGCGCCGACTACCATCAGGTAGCGGCCATTCGGATTGGGTAGGAACTGGCCGGAGGTGAGCTTATTGACCCAATCGCGATTGCGGTTGGTCACCAACGTTTGCTCCAGCTCATTGGAGTATTCGTTCAGCTTCATCATATTTTCCAGATTCTGCTGATCGCCAGCAACCCAACTGTCTATCATGCAGCGGGTCATTGCTTCACTTTTTTCCCAGTCATCAATGATTTCAGTCAACATTTCTTTTCCCGCATCCGGCTGGCGTGTCAATGCATCAATTTGAAACTGGACCGTTTCGAGCGGAATGACGGCAATGTTATTGGCGGTCGCTTTGTACATCAGGGTTAAATCGACGCCTTCTCCAGGGTTGAAGCCGAGCTGCTGAAGCTGGCGAAACTGAATCGACAGGGCTGATTGCCATGGTGGTGCCTGACGCAAACCGAGTGGCTCTAACTCCAGTTGTTTGGCGATTTTATCCAGCATAAACAATTGTTCTTTAGTCAGTACTTGCTTGCTACTGGGCTGATTCTGCGGATAAACGACGTTCTGATCCTTTCTGACATCGGCTTCAATGATCAGGCCATCAGCTTGATTGAGCGCTTTGTAAATGGGTTTAGGTAAAGGGTACATAGAAGGCGCTCCCACGTGGATAGCGCCCAACAACGTGATTTGCAATGAACCGTTTGTTGCTTGCCAGTAGAGCGGTTCGGCATGCAATGCCGATGCAAATAACCAGATGAGCCCAATAATCCCGCGAGTGATTCGGTGCATTTCAATTCCTTTTCGTTGCGAAAATACGACGCTAAAAACGTTACTTTAAAGAACTTTAGACGAATTTGACGAATAAAATCGTTCGACACACTTCACAGATTCCTTTTTGTCATGGCATCCACCCCCTTTCTGGCGGTAAAGAGAATGTGATGCAACTCACCCCGCAGGGTGAAATGCAGCTCAAAGTGCGTGATTTTTCTTCCAATATTCTCGTTAAATTAGAACTGTCGATTTTGACGTAATGATTAAGTTATTGATATTTGGATTTTTATTTTTATCTATAAATCTAAAACTTGAACGGGATCACTGCCTTTGATGAATAATTTTACGCTAAAAAATAACTCACGATATGGTGACGCTGTTTGTTAGGTATGGCCGTTGGCCGATGTCGTATTGAGAGATGAAAGGAAGCACCCGGGTTGGTTTCTTATCGGTTGTGCGTTTCTCATCAAGTGAGTAGGGTAAGTTATCATGTTGAAGAAAAGTATGATTGCGGTTGCGGTAGTCGCAACACTGGCAGGCTGTTCGGCGATGAATTCGTCGTCTCAATCTGTGGTGAATTCGTTGGCGGATAATCTGGATGTTCACTACACCGTTGTCACTAATCATGGTGCGGACGATGGTTTGGCGTGTCAGGATCTGGGTGCTGAATGGGCTTCTTGTAATCAGGTGAATATGACTCTGGTGAATCAGGGGGAGGCGGTCAATTCCAAAGATTGGGCGATCTATTTCCACAGTATTCGACTGATCCTGAATGTCGACAACGACCAGTTCAAAATTACTCGTGTCACGGGTGATCTGCACAAGCTGGAACCAACCGAGAAGTTTGATGGCTTTGCCGCGGGCGAAACCGTGGTGTTGCCTTTGACGGGCGAATACTGGCAACTGTTTGAAACTGATTTCCTGCCGGGGGCTTTCGTCACCGCACCCGATGCCGAGCCAAAACGTATTGTCTCGTTGGATACCGAGCAAGTGTCTCAGTTCGTCAGCGGTCTGGAAGGGGATAACCTGAAGCGTACGCCTGGCGACAACAATATCTTCGCCACTGCCGCGACCCGATTTGCCAAAAACCAGGACGTGGTACTGCAAGACGTTTCCGCCGCGTTGATCCCGACTCCGTCGCACATCACGGCGCAATCCGGTTCCGTGTCGATTGCCGACGGTATCGCATGGAACAACCAGGTGTTGGACTCGGCGCAAAATGCAGCGCTGACGGAGCGAGCGAATCTGCTAGGGGTGAACCTGACCGGTAAACTTGCCACGGATGTGCGTGTTGATCCTGCTTCATTTAAAGGCGAGATGGCCAAATCCGGCGCTTACACTCTGCAAGTGACGCCAAAAGCAATCATCATTCGTGCCTTTGACGAGGCGGGTGTGTTTTATGCCATGCAGTCAGTGTTAGGGCTGGTGGATAGCAATCAGGCTGAGCAGCTACCGCTGGTGAGCGTGAAAGATGCACCGCGCTTTGCTTACCGCGGCGTGATGGTCGATGTGGCGCGTAACTTCCATTCCAAACAGGCGATTCTCGCAACACTGGATCAGATGGCCGCGTACAAAATGAATAAACTTCACCTGCACCTGACGGATGATGAAGGCTGGCGTATCGAAATTCCGGGTCTGCCAGAATTGACCGATATCGGCTCACAGCGCTGCTTTGATTTGAGTGAGACTGAGTGTGTACTTCCACAGCTGGGCTCTGGTCCGGATAGTTCTAACTTTGGTTCCGGGTACTTCAGCAAGGCCGATTACGTTGAGATCCTGAAATACGCGAAAGCACGTCACATCGAAGTGATTCCGGAAATTGATATGCCGGCACATGCGCGTGCAGCGGTGGTCTCAATGGAAGCCCGCTACCAGCGCCTGATGAAAGAAGGCGATGAGGCGGCTGCAAATCAATACCGTCTGATGGATCCAAACGATACATCTAACGTGACAACGGTGCAGTTCTACAATCGCCAGAGCTTTATTAACCCTTGTCTTGATTCCTCTGAGCGCTTTGTCGACAAAGTGATCGCCGAAGTGGCCGCAATGCATCAGGAAGCGGGGATGCCGCTGACGACCTGGCATTTTGGCGGTGATGAAGCGAAGAACATCAAATTAGGCGCCGGATTCCAGGATATCAATGCGACCGACAAAGTGAGCTGGAAAGGGAATATTGACCTGTCGCAACAGGATAAACCGTTTGCCAAGTCTCCGCGGTGTCAGGCATTGATCGCCAGCGGCGCAGTGAGTGACTTTGAGCATCTGCCAAGCCACTTTGCTGAGCAGGTATCGAAGCAAGTGGTGAAACACGGTATTCCTCATTTCCAGGCATGGCAAGATGGCCTGAAACACAGTGACGGTGCCAACTCGTTTGCGACCGAATCAACCCGCGTTAACTTCTGGGATGTACTGTACTGGGGCGGCACGTCTTCTGCGTACGAATACGCGCAGAAAGGCTACGACGTGATTGTTTCCAACCCGGACTATGTCTACATGGACATGCCGTACGAAGTTGACCCGAAAGAAAGCGGCTACTACTGGGCAACCCGTGCGACCGATACCCGCAAGCTGTTTGGTTTTGCACCGGAAAACTTGCCGCAAAATGCTGAAACGTCAGTGGATCGCGATGGTAACGGCTTCAGTGGCAAAGGGGAATTCAGCGGTAAACCTTTCTATGGCCTGTCTGCTCAGTTGTGGTCGGAAATCGTGCGCAGCGACGAGCAGTATGAATACATGGTCTTCCCACGCGTGCTGGCAGCAGCAGAGCGTGCATGGCACCGAGCCTCATGGGAGAACGACTACAAAGTGGGTGTGGAATACTCACAAGACACGAAACAGGTGAATCGCAATGCGCTGAATGCAGACTGGAACCGATTCGCTAACATCCTTGGCCAGCGTGAACTGGCGAAACTGGAGAAATCGGGCATTGATTACCGCCTCCCTGTTCCCGGGGCAACAATCGAGAACGGACATTTGGCCATGAACGTTCAATTCCCGGGGGTGACTCTGCAGTACTCGCTGGATGGTGAAACGTGGTTGAACTATGACGCCGCGAAAGCCCCTGCGGTGGCTGGTAAAGTCTGGATTCGTTCGCTTTCGGCAAGCGGTGAACGAGCCAGCCGTATAACGACGCTAAATTAAGGCGCTAATTGAAACGACAAAGGCCTCCCGAATGGGAGGCCTTTTATTTTGCTCAACGGCGGTGTTTACATCTTGCCCTGATATTGGCGGTATTTGAACACTTGGCCTTTTTCGTTAAAGGCATAAACCACGTAAGCATCTTTCTGGTCGCCGTATTCCATGCCCGGCGAACCCATTGGCATCCCCGGTACGGCTAAGCCAACGGCATTTTTCGGCGGGTTGGCGAGAAACGCTTTAATGTCTTCGGCAGGAATGTGGCCTTCGAACACATAACCGTCGATTTCGGCAGTGTGGCAGGAAGCCAGTTCAGGCGTGATCCCCAGCTTTTGTTTAATGCCATTCATGTCTTTATGCAGCACTTCTTTAACCGTAAATCCTTGTTCTTCCATATGCTTGCCCCATTCTCCGCAGCAACCGCAGTAAGGAGATTTGTGGTTAATCACATCAGTGGCAAATGCCTGACTGGAAAGAACCGCTAGCAGCGCAATGCCGAGAGATGATGTTTTCATAATAAGCCTCTTAAATAAGCGGATTGTTTGAGTGGGCCCCGGCCCAATGCATGTGCAGATGGACCAGAGCAATACGACAACATTAGGAGTGAAAACGGGTTTTCACCAAACGCAGTCGGTTGGCATTGCTGACGACCGTAATGGAAGACAGCGCCATTGCTGCACCGGCAACGACCGGGCTGAGCAAAAATCCAAACGCCGGGTAGAGCACGCCTGCAGCAATCGGAATGCCTAACGTGTTGTAGATAAAGGCACCCAACAGATTCTGTTTCATGTTTTTCACGGTGGCTTTGGACAGCTCTATCGCACTCACCACAGACAGCGGTGAGGAGTTGAGCAGCGTCATCTGCGCGCTTTCGATCGCAACGTCACTGCCGCTGCCCATGGCGATACCGATATCCGCCTGAGCCAGTGCAGGCGCATCGTTGATGCCATCACCAATCATTGCCACGCGTCGTCCCTGGCTCTGTAAGGTTTCGATATGCTGCGCTTTTTCATCCGGTAGCACTTGTGCGATGACCTGTTGGATGCCCAACTGTTTGGCTATCGCCTCGGCCACACTCAGGTGGTCGCCAGTCAGCATCACAGTGCGAATCCCCGACTCATTCAGCGCGTGCACGGCTTTAATCGCGCTCTCTTTCACGGGATCGGCAATACCAATAAAACCAATCAGGCGACCATCGCGGGCAACAGCAACTGGTGTCCATGCTTGCTCAGCAAAACGCTGCATGTCGGTTTCGGCCCCTTGCAGATTGACGCCAAGGTGCGTGAAGTGATCCAGTGAACCAATCTGAATTGAATGATCCATATATTGCGCTTGCAGGCCTTTGCCGCGCAGATTTTCGAACTGGGTAATCGCAACAGGCGCAATCGACAATTCGCTGGCGTGCTGAATGATGGCTTTGGCCAGGGGGTGTTCCGAGTGTCGCTCCAGCGCCACGGTCAGGCTCAGCAGTTCCGCTTCGTCAATGCCATAGGTGACCACTTGCTGCACGACGGGTTTGCCTTCAGTCAGCGTACCGGTTTTATCAAACACAACGGTGTCAATCTGACTGGCGGTTTGCAACACGTTGGCATCACGGATCAGAATGCCCATTTCTGCGGCTTTACCCACCCCGACGGTGACCGAAAGTGGGGTCGCCAAACCCAGAGCACAAGGGCAGGCGATAATCAGTACCGTGGTGGCAATGACCAGCATGTAACTTGCTTTCGGATCAGGCCCAACCCAGAACCACACAGCTGCGGCAATGACGGCAATTGCGACCACCGTTGGTACGAAGACCGCGGAGATTTGGTCGGCCATTTTGGCAATCGCCGGTTTGCTGCTCTGCGCCTGACGCACCATCTGAATAATGCGCGCCAACATGGTTTGTGAGCCGATGCCAGTCGCTTCAATCAGCAGGCTGCCGTCTTGGTTGATTGTTCCCGCAGCCACTGAATCGCCAGCCGCTTTGTGTACCGGAATCGGTTCACCGGTCAGCATGGATTCATCGACGTAAGATTCCCCTTGCAACACTTTGCCATCGACCGGCGATTTCTCTCCGGGTTTGACTCGCAACGTCATACCAAGCGTGATTTGTTCTACCGCGATGATGCGGTCTCCGCTTTCAGTCACTTGTGTGGCGTGTTGAGGTTGCAGGTTGATCAACGCCTGCAGCGATTGCGTAGTTCGCGCTTTGGCTTTGGCTTCAATGTAGTGGCCAAGTGAGATCAAACCGATGATCATCGCCGTGGCTTCAAAATAGACATGGCGAGCCGCATCCGGGAACCAGGCGGGAAACAGCACCACCAACATCGAATAGAACCATGCGGCACCTGTACCAAGGGCGACCAGAGTATCCATAGTCGCGCGGCCGTGAGTGAGTGCTTGCCAAGCGTTGGCAAAGAAGCTGCGTCCTGCGGTGGCGAGCAGAACCAGACACAAGACCCCGATGGCGCCCCAGGCGAGCTGATCGCTGGTGGCTCGAATCATCATGTTGCCGCCGAATACGCCCCAGGCCATTAATGGCACACCAATGATCAGGCCGAGAATAGCGCTGCGTTTGTGCTCTTTTTGTACCTGTTCGAGCTGCGCTTGTTGTTTTTGTTGCTGCTCGGCCGGGTCATCGACCGGTTCGGCCTGATAACCCGCTTGTTTGACGGCGTTGACCAGCTCGGCGCTGACTTCATGGTCGGCGATGACCAGTGCACTTTGCTCAGCCAGATTGACTTGCGCTTTGCTCACTCCTGCTACTGAGCTGAGCGCCTTTTCGACCGAAGAAACGCAACTGGCGCAGGTCATGCCTTTGATCAGTAAGTGTGTACTAACTTGAGTGTCATTTATTGCTGGTGCTTTGGCTTCAACGGCCGCAACGGGTGTGATTGACTCAGTCATTCCCGCTAGCGAGGTTTTTGGTTCTGAGGCTTCGTTCGTTGTTGTGCCTTCGTTCTGCAGCGTCGCCTGATAACCGACTTCGGCCACCAGTGCGATGATGGTTTCGGCACTTAATGATGTGCGCAGAGAAAGCGCCGTCTTACTGACCGTCAAACGCGCAATCTGATCCGACTGCTCGAGCTGTTTGGTCAGCTTGCTGACACAGCCGCCACAGCTGAGCCCCTGCAAATCAAAGTGCAGTAACTCACCCGCTTCATAACCCAATGATTCAACACTATCGAGCACGCTATCGAGTGGCGCATCTACGTCAAATTCGATAAAAGTGGGGGACAGGTCTTGAATCTGAACCGTAAAGTCGGCGTTGAGTTGTCGCTCCAGTTTGCGCGCGCAGCCCATACAATTTAAACCGGACAAAGGTAAAGCAAAGTGGCTCATGTTTCTTCCCTCCAAGACGTTATGTCAGAAAGGATAAACCTTACCCTTGCGGCAAGGTCAAGCCTTGGGCAGCGATTGCAGAATTTCTTGCTGTCAGTAGCGGGAAAAGGTGGTGCTAATATGTTGAATCAACGTTGTGATATGGGAGATGTGGGTGCTAGAATACTGCCCAAAATTTCGCTCGTGCTGAACTCTCGGCAGACGTTTCTGATAAAGGTAAATCATAATGACGGTTAAAACTCGTTTTGCTCCTAGCCCGACTGGCTATCTTCACGTAGGTGGTGCTCGTACCGCACTTTATTCTTGGCTCTACGCGAAAAGCCAAGGCGGTGAATTTGTACTGCGTATTGAAGACACTGACCTAGAGCGTTCGACTCAGGCAGCAGTGGACGCCATCCTGGAAGGGATGACTTGGCTGGGTCTGGACTGGGATGAAGGTCCTTACTACCAAACAAAACGTTTTGATCGTTACAACGAAGTGGTTGAGCAACTGCTGGCTGAAGACAAAGCCTACAAATGTTACGCGCCAAAAGACCTGCTGGACGAAATCCGTGCTGAGCAGGAAGCGAACAAAGAGATGCCTCGCTACGATGCGAACCATCCGAAAATTAAAGCGGTCAATGAAGCGGCAAAAGAGGGTGATCCTTGCTGTATCCGTTTCCGCAACCCGAAAGAAGGCAGCGTGGTTTTTGATGACCAAATTCGTGGCCGCATCGAGATCCGCAACGACCAAATGGATGATTTGATCATTCGTCGTACCGACGGTTCACCAACTTACAACTTCTGTGTTGTGGTTGACGATGTGGATATGGGTATCACGCACGTCATTCGTGGTGAAGACCACATCAACAACACACCTCGCCAAATCAACATCTACAAAGCGATGGGTGCCACTATCCCGACATTTGCACACTGTGCCATGATTCTGGGCGATGACGGCGCGAAACTGTCTAAGCGTCACGGCGCTGTATCAGTTATGCAATACCGCGACGAAGGTTACCTGCCAGAAGCTCTGATCAACTACTTGGTACGTCTGGGTTGGGGTCACGGCGATCAGGAGATCTTCTCGCGTGAAGAGATGATTGAGCTGTTCAGCCTGAACGCGATTTCAAAATCTGCGTCGGCATTCAACACCGACAAACTGTTGTGGCTGAACAACCACTACATCAAGACTTCAGAGCCTGAATACGTCGCTAAACACCTGGAATGGCATTTTGACCATCAGGGCATCAACCAAGCGAACGGTCCTGCTCTGGCTGAAATCGTTAAGCTGGTGGGTGAGCGCTGCCATACGCTGGTTGAGCTGGCACAGCAGTCACGTTACTTCTACGAAGATTTCTCTGAGTTCGATGCGGATGCGGCGAAGAAACACCTGCGCGGCGTTGCAAAAGAGCCATTGGCTTTGGCACTAAGCAAAATCGAAGCGCTGACAGAGTGGAATACCGAAGTGCTGCACCAGGTGATTGCGGATGTGTGTGCTGAGCTGGAAATCGGTATGGGTAAAATCGGCATGCCGCTGCGTGTAGCAGTAACAGGTGGCGGTCAGTCTCCATCAGTTGATGCCGTGATGAACCTGATTGGTCAGGAGCGTGTTGTCGCTCGAATCAAGATGGCACTGGCGTTTATTGAAGAGCGTGAAGCAAACGCTCAATAATTCCCAAAGTGACGAAAAAAGCCGCAGTATTCACGCTGCGGCTTTTTTTTTGTTCAAATTTTAGTGTTATCAATTGGTTGTAACCGGTTTATTTATAAAAATTCGCAGTTACGTGACAAAAGATTAACAGTCAGCCTGTGTCGCTTTCTGTCTTATTCATTATAGTTATTGCTGGTGGCCTGCAAAATAGCGGGCAGACGTAAGCCTTACTCTGCAAGGGGTAGCGTTGGTCACACACCATACAATCACAATAATGATCGGAAGGAAGTTTTTATGAAAAAGTTAGCAGCAATGGTATCCGCATCTCTGCTTGTTGCCTCTTCGGCCGCGATGGCTGACGTCTATCTTGGCGGTAAAGTGGGTAAAACATGGTTAGATGATGCATGTAACAACACCGATTCATGCGATCTGGACGGGACAACCGCGGGCGCATTATTGGGCTATAACTTCAACGACTGGCTGGCTGTGGAAGGTGGGTACGATTACCTGGGTAAATTTAATGGTGCTGGTCTGAATCACGACACCATTCAAGCGTACACGCTGGCGCCGAAACTGAGCTACGCTCTGACGGAGAAATGGGACCTGTACGGTAAAGTCGGTGCAGCTCGCGTTCGTTACGGCGATGTTTACGACAATTCATATTTAGGTGCCGCAGGTGTCGAATACGCAGCGACCAACAACCTGGGTGTTCGGGTTGAGTACCAATACCTGAGTGATATGAACAATGACATCGTACGTGCGAAAGCACACACGACAACACTGGGGCTGGTATACCGCTTTGGTGGCAACGATAACCAACCCGCGCCAATGATGGCTGAGGAGCAACCCGTTGCGCAATCAGAGCCAGTGCAAGAGCCTATGGCGGCCGAGCCTAAAATGGTGACCAAAACGGTTGAGTTCCAAAAACTGGACAGCAAGAGCTTTGCTCACAACAGCGCTAAGCTGAGTGAAGAAGGCAAAGAGCAGTTGAACGATCTGGTCACCTTCCTGAACGCTCATCCGCAGGCGAACGTTGAAATCACAGGCCATACCGATTCATCGGGCTCAGAAGCTTACAACCAGAAGCTGTCAGAGAAGCGTGCTCAGGCTGTGTCTGACGCGCTGCAAGAAAAAGGCGTTGATGCTGCACGTATCTCGGCCAAAGGCGAAGGGGAAAGCAATCCGATTGCGTCAAACGCTACCGCCGCGGGTCGTGAACAAAACCGCCGCGTGGAAATTGTCATTCCTGCGTTTGAATACCAAGTCGAAGAGTAATCTTTCACCATCAAAAAGCCTACCATTATGGTGGGCTTTTTTTGTCTCTTGATTCTGTAGAACGTGGGGCTATTTGAGATCGATACTATTGAGCCTGCCCATGTAAACCAGAATATCCAGGCAATCTTTATGCGCGTCCAGCAACGCTTTTTTGGTTTTCGTGTAGGCGGCCAGTTTACCGTGTTTGTTGATGGAGCAGACGACACTTTTGAACGTGCAATGCCCCTTGTCGTCGTAGTTGCGCCAGGCAGCAATGTAGCAGGCATCACGACAGTCCGGATTATCAAGCGTTGGGCGCGGCTTATAGATGATCTTGGGCTCTAAACTGTGCGGCAGACGGGTCATCAAAAACGGATCTTTAAGAATGCGTCGCCAATGGCGTCCCCACATTTCACGTCCCAATTCGTTACGCAGCTTAATCGCTTTCTTCAATCCTTTGCGTTCACCGATACGGATGTAGCCGACCGACCGGTGCAGCACTTTGTCATCGGGAGTATGAATATGAATCTTATAGGCCGTTTTGGCTTTCGAGATAAAGCGGTGACCAGTGTTGGTTTCCAGGTTACTCTTTGTCATACGTTTGCTATGGATAGATTTGTTAATAGTAATAGTAGAAGAAAACAGAAAGAATAGTAGCCACAGAGTAGAGGAATCTGACTTGGGAACATCAGCGGCATGTCAGGTTTATGCGAAAGAATGACTCATATTACGCAACTATTTGAATAGCGTGATAACAGTGATGTTCACTCAGTTTTATATTTTAGTTGAGAGGTTTATTTATAAATCCTGCTATTTCAAAGTTAATATACTGTCCAAGTGAATAATATAATTAACGTTGGGTTTACGGGCTTTTAATTTTCCTTGTGCAATGTATTACATATTATTTGTGTTTTATGCCACATAATTGTTTCTAAAATACTTAATATTAAATTAAATACTTTCTGAGTATTAAAATAAATTCATGGGGTTGAATTAAAGTTAATGTCAGGAAGGTGTCAGAAGTTCCTTGATTTCTATATGGCAAAAAATTAGTATCCGGCCGTTTAGTTTTTTACTCTAAAATAATAATCACACTAGATGTGAATACAAATTAGTCAGTCGTAAACAAATGGAAATAATAAACGTGTACGGAAACCGAATTAATAATTTGGTCGCTTTCTTGCGCCTTGAAAATAGTGTTGTTCCGCTTAAATCTTCGCCTTTTTTAAAAAAAGTACTTCTATCACTGGTCATTGGAAATATGGCTCACGTGTCTTCTGCTGTCGCTTCCGAGCAGTTGGAAAAAACCGGCGATATTCTGCAAGTTGCGGTTCCTGCTGTCGCTGGTGTTATCTCGATAGGTTATGGTGATTTTAACGGGTTGGGGCAATTGGTTGAAGGCGCAATCTGGACCTCTGCGGCAACGCATTTACTCAAGTTTACCATCAATGAAGAAAGACCTAATGGTGGTGACCATAGTTTCCCGTCCGGCCATACATCCAGCGCAGCGCAAGGGGCGGCTTACCTGCAATTTCGTTACGGTTGGCAATATGGACTCCCTGCGTATATCGCGACTGGGGTGGTGGGATATTCGCGGGTAGAAAGTGAATACCATTATTGGAGAGATGTCATCGCTGGTGCGGCTCTGGCTACCGGAATTCAATATGCCATTACTGGCATGAGAATGTCAGTGACCAATTTTGTCGTCGTACCGACGTTTAGCGACGATGGCGTCGGCCTCTATGCATCATTAAATTTTTAGGTTGTAACTCATGGACATGATTAAATCAGGTAAGCCTGGTGACAAAGGGCTTCGTCGTATCATTAAAGCAACGAAGTACTCCTTCCAAGGATTTCAAGCGGCGCTGAAACATGAAGCGGCTGTTCGTCAAGAATTGGCATTGCTGCTTATTCTTACTCCCGTAAGTCTACTTTTAGATGTGACCAATATAGAAAAAGTCCTATTGATTGGTTCATTATTTATCATATTAATTACCGAATTATTAAATTCAGCGGTTGAAGCGATCGTCGACCGTGTTGGAACGGAGTATCACGAGTTGAGTGGTCGAGCAAAAGATATTGGTTCTGCCGCTGTGTTTGTTGCTCTCGCGAATGCTGCTGTTGTGTGGGGCATTATTCTGTTATGAACAATTCCCGCGTCCTAAAAACACCAAAGCTTCTCATCAGCAGTTCTTGGTTTGTATTAATCATCGCCTGTTACTTCGGTTTTGTGCTCAATTATGCGGTGAGCTCAAAAATTATCACCTTAGCCGCGCAAACCAGCTCCGGCTTATTTGCCTATAGTGCTCCTGTGTTGTTATCCGCAGCATTTGTGGTGGTATTTTCACTCTTTACGATCCCTTATCTGACCAAGCTTATCTTCACCGTATTGATCATCACCTCCGCGCTGGCCAGTTACGCCACGCTTAACTATGGTGTGATCTTCGACTACTCGATGATTGAAAACATCTTCGAAACCAATACCGCAGAAGCCAGTTCCTACCTGTCGTTTAAGGCGGTGATTTATTTTGTCGTGCTCGGTGCGTTGCCAACGCTGCTTCTGTGGATGGTGGAGTTCGAAAAGAAACATTCGTTCAAAGTGCGCGTATTACAAAGGTTCGCTCTGGTGTTGGGGGCTTTAGCGGTCATCGCTATCGTCTTTGTTGCAGCATATAAAGACTATGCGTCAGTCGGACGCAACAACGCCTATCTGAACAAACTGATCGTGCCTTCCCACATTTACTACACCGTCAAATATCTCGATAAAACCTACCTTTCCACGCCGCTGGAATACAAGCAGATTGGGATGGATGCGCAAAAGTTAGTCAGTGCTAACGGTAAACCCGAATTGACCATTCTGGTGTTGGGAGAGACAGCGCGATCGATGAATTTGGGTGTCAATGGCTATAGCAGAAACACCACGCCTTACACTGAAAAATACAATCTGATTTCGTTTGGTGAGGTTTCTTCATGCGGAACAGCAACGGCCCACTCTCTGCCTTGTATGTTCTCAAACATGAATCGTGAGCATTACAATAAGTCCGTAGCAAATTCCCAGGATAACGTGCTGGACATTATTCAACGTGCTGGAGTGTCTGTTCTGTGGAAAGACAACGACGGCGGTGACAAAGCGGTAGCAAAAAATCTACCGAAGACGATGATTCAGCCAGCTGATTACCCGCAATTCTGCGATTCTGACGTGTGTTATGACGAGGCTCTGCTGTACGGTCTGGACAGTGAAATTGGCAGTGCAAACGGCAATGATCAACTGTATGTGCTGCACATTATAGGCAGTCATGGTCCAACGTATTGGAAGCGTTATCCGAAGCAGCATGAGCTATTCAAACCGTCCTGCAATCGCGCTGATATCGAAAACTGTACGGACGAAGAGATCACCAATGTGTACGATAACACCATCGCGTATACCGATTTTGTGGTGAGCAAACTGATCGAGAAGCTGCAGCAATATCGTGATAAATACAACGTTGCGTTGATGTATATCTCAGACCACGGTGAATCCTTGGGAGAGAATGGTTTATACTTGCACGGTACACCTTACGCTTTGGCTCCGAAAGAGCAAACGAGTGTGCCCTGGATGCTATGGTTGGATGAGGGTTTTGCTCAGACTTATGGAATTGATAAGACCTGTGTGAAAGACAAATCGCAGGATGTTCTGTCGCACGACAATCTGTTCCACACCTTGTTGGACTTCGCGAACGTGACGACCTCTGCCAAAGACGAAACGATGAGTATTCTGGATTCATGCCGCACGAAATGAGCAGTTAAACCAAAGTGTGGCTTGTTGTAGGAGAAACTATGCATAAAGCCACACTGTTCGTTACTGCCTTATGTTGCTCGTTTAGCGTCTCAGCCAAAGAAGGATGGGAAGCCTCATTCGGATTGGGTGGAGCGCTGAACTTGCAGGAATCCATTACCATTAAAATGGACAACGGGGAGCGTATTGAGTCGAACTCCGTTAGCCTTAATACCAAACCGTTTAACAGCCCTCCTTATTACAACCTTCGTACGGGATATTGGAAAGACGATACTGCTTGGGAAGTCGAATTCATTCATCACAAGTTGTACGCCAACGCTTCCGACCTTGATGACCGGGTACAAAATTTCGAAATCACCGATGGCTATAACCTGTTGTATCTCAATTATGCCGCCGTTTATACCCAAGGATGGAATGTTCGCGCGGGGTTTGGCGTGGTTATTCCGCATCCCGATGTCACGGTTGATAATCAACGCAGCCACGGCGGCTATCAGTTAGGCGGCGTGACTACGCAACTGGCCTTGGAGCGCGAATTTGTCGTGAGCGATTCGGTGCTGTTTTCTCTTGAAGGCAAGGTTACCTATTCTTACGCCGAGATTGATTTGGACTATGGCAAAGCGACGGTGCCCAACACAGCCTTACACCTGCTGGGGCAGTTTAAGTTTCGCTTGTAACTTTGAAACAGCGAATAAAAAAGCCCTGATGAACGCAGATTCATCAGGGCTTTATATTTGGCGCTCCCGACAGGATTCGAACCTGAGACCTGCCCCTTAGGAGGGGGCCGCGCTATCCAGCTGTGCCACGGGAGCTGAGAGGGTTATCTTACTCAATTATTTGAATAAGTTAATATCTTGCCGCCATGACTAGAGCTGTTTGTGCATTACATCGCCAATTTGGATACTGGAAGCCAGTTCAGGTTGGTCGATGGTCAGTTCAGCATCGTTCTCGTACACGCGCGTTACGGTGAGCGTAATATCACTCTGGGTGACTTTGTTGCGCGGTAAGCCACGTTGATCAATAAAGGCTCCGGTATGCCACAACTGTAGCTTGTCACCTGTCTTGACACCGTGAATGCGGCCAAGGTCCATCGTGATGGTGTTGCCAAATTTTGCCACTACCTCCGGCAAAGTGATCTTGCAGGAAATTTCAGACTCTAAATCGAGCATGACGTTACGGCTGACGCGCAGCAACATCTGGCCGTAAGTCGATGCCCAGAAGCGCGCGCTGCGCGTATCCACCTGGCTGGTTTTGGCGAAGGGCCAGCTCGCCACTTCACGGTAATTGTGTTTGAACACTTCATTGCCGGTTTTTCCGTCGTAAACACGCATCTCCAGCGCAAACTGACGGTTGATCACATCGTCTTGCAGCAGTTTTTGATCGACAGTTGCGGTTAAGTCGGTGATCACGCCGCCGATGATGTACTGTGCGCCGGAATCCTGTGCGATCATTTTGATCCGTTCCGGGTTACGTGCATCGATATCGTAATTGGTGGTACCAACGGAAACAAAACTGTGTGACTCCTGAGCGATCTGTCGGTCAACCACGTGCGCAAAATCATCACCGATGTCATAAATTTGGCCCATTACCGCTTGTTGTGGAGAGGCGACATCGATATTACCGACCAAAAAGGTCTTTTTATATTGATCGACGTGGCAAGCTGTTGCCGATGGATAGAGATCAATTCGGGCCCGAACCTGCATAACATTGCCTCTGACTTTACGATCTTCGATCAGGATGTAACGTACTTCATGGTTGGTAAACAAGTACTCCTGACGGTCAGTTTCCAGCAGTGGCATCAGGTTACTGATACTGCCAATATCTGCCCCGGCAAAATTTACCGCCTTATAAATGGCGTCTTCCAATGCGTGGAGCCGCGCTGAATCTTCCGACGACACAATGGTGGCAGTCCCGATCACTTCATACCAGGCGGCTTGAGCCGTAGGAATCCAAAGGCTTAAAAAAAGCATTGAAATTAAAGAGGAAATATTTTTTTTCATCATGATTTACCAGTTAGGTATAAATTTTGCTTTTCAAATCTTAGCTGATGTAGGCATTTGCATTTCTGAGTTGTCGCAGATTTAGAAAAGCAAAGAGTGTTCCAGTTTCATCTGAGAGAGTGAAATTGAACTAATGCCTTAGTATATCTGGAGATGAAGAGAATGAAAAAATGGCTTCCTTTAGTGCCGGCGTTATTTTTAACGGCCTGTGCCTATGCCCCGATTTATAACGGTAAAGAGCCATACAATGGTTCACAGTTTATGTTGATGGAGAGTCCGCGCCATACGTTGGATTTCTTCGTTGATAGCCTGACAGAGGATCTGGTTCAGTCGAACACCAGTGTAACGGCGCGTACGCCGATTGCGGTGACGTCATTTGTGGATCTGCAAAACATGGATACCACTAACTGGTTGGGGAACTCAGTTTCTGAAGGCTTTATTTATCAGTTCCAGCGTCGCGGCTTTAAAGTTGTCGACTACAAAACGACGGGGTCGATTCAGGTCACCCAGCAGGGCGATTTTGCGTTCAGTCGCGACTGGAAAGATCTCGCGCAGCAGCAGGAAGTGCAATACGTACTGACCGGAACGATGCTGCGTCAGGAAGGCGGTGTGCTGATCAACGCCCGAGTGGTGGGAATGCAATCACGTATTGTGGTGGCAACGGCGCAGGGCTTCTTGCCAGCGGATCGTATCGGCCGCGACTTGGATACGCTGAACAGCATTCGGACTCAGGATGGTGTGTTGATTCGTTCAGACCCAACCATTACTCAGCCATACACCGTGATTTTGCGCCCATAGGAGACGATGATGAAACAGTGGTTATTTCTCCTGATTGCAGCGCTGGTGATGTCTGGTTGCCAGCCGCTACAAACCATGCGTCCGGATGACTGGCTGACCGCCGTTGGTTATGCAAGCATCAGCGAGCAGAAAGGTCGTGACGATGAAGAAAAACAGGTGCGAGCGATGCGTGCTTCGAAAATCGATGCCTATCGTGAACTGGCTGAACAGGTTTATGGTATGCGAGTCAGCGGACGCGCGGAACTGCAGGATCAGCGTTTGGGAACGGAGCTGACATCCGGTGCAGTTGACGGCGTGATTCGCGGAGCGGAAGTGGTACGCAGCTACAAAGTCGGCGACAGCTATGTCACTGAACTGCGACTTGATATCCGCAAGATGGACCGTCTGCGTGACTACGGTGAAGTGCAGCAGGTACCGGAAAAACGTCAGCAAACTCTATTCTGAAATCTCTCCTCTCCAGATAGCAAAAAAGCGGCAATGTTTGCCGCTTTTTTTATCTTCGTAATCTGCTCAGGCTTTGATGTTGGTCCCCAGCGTCGACACCGTATGTGTCTGGCCAGTGGCGTTGTAGGTCATCCCGACTTTGCCATGGCTCTGCTGCATCAGGTTATTCAGCTTGTTGAAACTCAGTTGCGCTCTGGCAAGCGCTTCACCGTTCACGGCATTGGCTTGCTGGCAGTCGAACACGATCGTGCGAATCTGTTTCACCAGGTTGTCCAAATATTCATCCTCTGTCAGGCTCGTTACATGAGGATGGTTGGAGATGCGTTGATCGGTTTGTTGTAACTGATTCACCAAGGTGATTTTCTGTTTGGCAAGCGCTTCAATATCCGCCGAAATCCGGCTGGTGATCGCTACTTTTTCTTGTTCCAGTAACGCAGACAACTCTTGCGCGTTTTTTAACTGGAACTCGACTAAGTCTTTCAGTGCTGCCATTACTCAATCGCCTTATCGCCAAACCGGGACGTTAAAAACCGCCCAGTTCTTTCTCAAACTTGATCATGTTGTCAGCCAGTTTATCGGCATCCACAACATAAGAGCCGTTTGCGATCGCTTCTTTGATCGCAGCGACTTTCGCACTATCGAAACTTGGCTTACTCGCCATCTCGTTGTGCATTTCACCGAGAGCTCTGCTTTGTGAGCTGAGGGACACCGCATCATGTTGCGGGCCAGAACTCTGTCTTACGGAACCGGAAGTCGATGAAGATGCATTGGATTCTGAACGTGCAGGTGCTCGGTTAGTCGTCGCTAACGAGTTGCCTGAACGTATGTTATCAATGCCTGCCATAATTGAGCCTTTTAAAAACTTTGAACTTGTACCGTCAATATCGACTGAACGAAGACGAACTTTAGCTTTTTATTTCACCAATGCGCAAATATTTCTGCGCTATGAAGTAAGACCGCTAAAATTGCACCGTGACTTCACCAATTCCGCTGACTTGTGCATCTATTATACGGTTAGATTTGTCATTTTTCACTTTTATCTGTTCGCCGAAGGTGCCATCGGACAAGGCGGTGCCTTTGGTTGTGATGCTCATCCCGGTACTGACCGCACGAATCATCACGCTTTCGTTGCGGCACACAACGCAGATGTCGTTTTGTTCAATGACATCACCTAACTTGAGGTTTTTTTTCGTTTTTGCTCCGACCACCAGATCTTGCGAGGAAAAACCTTGCCGTCTGAAGCGCAGCAGATCTACCATACTGATCGTAACGTCATGCTCAGTAATGATCTGGCCGCGAGTGATCGGAGTCAGGGCAGTCACCATGGGAACCGTCAGGGTCAGTTTGACCGGAACATAGACTTTCCAGTTGTCTGCCGTACATTCAACTAATACGGTAATCGCACTGGCTGAGCCGTTGTTGGATGATGAAGATGTACTCAAAGGTTCGGGACAATCGGTGGCAAAAATACGCTCGTCAATATTGGCAGCATTCACCACCAGTTCACCCCCGACAGGCTTGTCGACAGTACTGAGCACATGGCTTTGTGCCGCCTCTTGAATCTTTACGATTTGCTCTGGAGTTGCAGAGTGCACAGAAAGGCTAAAGAAAAATAACAAAAAGCCGATAGAGTTATAAAAAAAGTGATAGAAAGCTCTACACTTACATTTGGTATGTGGGCATACACGGGTATTCGAAAGCATTGTTCGTTTCTCTGGTTTCTTCATAGCCTTAAGTAGACTATCACTTTTTTCGTATAAAAGTTTGAGATGGAGATGAGCTTATGACGGGTATTCTTGATTCTGTGAATCAGCGTACGCAACTTGTCGGTCAAAACCGACTGGAATTATTAACTTTCCGTCTGAACGGGCGCCAACGTTACGGTATTAACGTATTTAAAGTAAAAGAAGTCCTCCAGTGCCCAAAGCTTACCGCCATGCCGAATTTGCACCGTCTTGTGAAAGGGGTTGCCCACATTCGCGGTCAAACAGTATCTGTGATTGATCTGAGCCTGGCAATTGGTGGCCGTCCGACGACGGATGTCGAGAAAAGCTTTGTGGTAATTGCAGAATTCAACCGCACGATTCAGGCTTTTCTGGTGAGTTCGGTTGAACGTATTATCAACATGCGTTGGGAAGCGATTCTGCCGCCGCCAGATGGTGCCGGTAAAGCGAACTACCTGACTGCAGTGACCAATATTGATAATGAGCTGGTGGAAATTCTCGACGTCGAGAAGATTCTGGCCGAAATCGCGCCAGTGGATGAATCCATGGATTCGCGTATCGGGGAAGAGATTGCTCACGCCGAGCAGGAAAAACAGATTGTTCGCCGTATTCTGATTGCCGACGACTCTAGCGTGGCACGTAAACAGGTACAACGAGCGATTGAGTCCATCGGTTTTGAAGTCATTCTGACCAAAGACGGCAAAGATGCGTACGAGAAATTGCTCAGCATGGCAAAAGAAGGCAGCATCTACGACCAAATTTCGCTGGTTATTTCCGACATCGAAATGCCGGAAATGGATGGCTATACTCTGACGGCGGAAATTCGCCGCAACAGTGCCCTGAAAGATTTGTATGTAATTCTCCACTCCTCGCTGAGTGGCGTATTTAACCAAGCTATGGTTGAACGTGTAGGAGCGAACTCCTTTATCGCGAAATTTAACCCGGATGAGCTTGGTAATGCGGTGAAAGCTGCACTAGTAGAATAAAGAGAACTGAATGACTGCGATAACTATAAGCGATCAAGAATATCGTGACTTTTGCCGGTTCCTGGAGTCGCAGTGCGGTATCGTACTGGGCGACAGCAAACAGTATCTGGTGAGAAGTCGCCTCAGTCCGCTCGTGAGCAAATATAAGTTGGCGTCTCTGTCTGACTTGCTGCGTGACGTCGTGACTGGCAGAAATCGCGAATTGCGTGTGGCAGCCGTGGATGCCATGACGACCAATGAGACGTTGTGGTTCCGAGATACTTACCCATTTACTGTGTTGGCCGAACGCTTGTTACCTGAAATGGCGAAGAACAAACGTCCGATCAAAATCTGGTCGGCCGCGAGTTCATCGGGTCAGGAGCCGTACTCAATGTCGATGACTGTGTTGGAAGTTCAGCAACGTCGTCCGGGATTACTGCCTAGCGTGTCGATCACTGCGACCGATATTTCCGCCAGCATGCTGGATATGTGTCGTGCCGGTGTGTACGACAATCTGGCGCTGGGGCGTGGTCTTTCTCCTGAGCGTCGCCGCACCTTCTTTGAAGATGCCGGCGATGGGCGCATGAAAGTGAAAGACAACGTTAAACGTTTGGTGAATTTCCGTCCGCAGAACCTGATGGAAAGCTACGCACTGCTGGGTAAGTTTGACATTATCTTTTGTCGTAACGTATTGATTTACTTCTCTCCGGAGATGAAATCCAAAGTGCTGAATCAGATGGCCAATAGCCTGAACCCGGGTGGCTACCTGCTACTAGGGGCATCGGAGTCTCTCACGGGCCTCACAGACCGCTTTGAGATGGTTCGCTGTAATCCTGGCATCATCTACAAACTGAAATAAATGCAATTTCAATATCAAGCCCGGCAATCGCCGGGCTTTTTGTTTGCCGCTCGGACAGATGTGATGTTCATTTTTATGTTCTGCTTTGTTCAAGACTGGTGACACCGACCTCTTCATCCCTTTCTTTGCCTGCGTCGATACGCTATACCTGAAGTGAGACATTCCAAACTCAGGCAAGTCGGCTTGCTCTTTGCAAGCTAAGGGTGGTTTAAGCGCGAATTGGGTATTGATGAAAAGTTGGTACGCTAATTGCTTTTAAATCATTAGTAACGGTCAGTTCTTATCGAAGAGGCAAAACATGGCTATTTCTTTTGACAACGCACTTGGCATACACCAGTACACGGTGGGTGTTCGTGAACGTAATGCAGAAGTCATTGCGACCAACATTGCGCAAGCGAATACGCCAGGGTTCAAAGCGAAAGGAATGGACTTTCAAAAGGCATTGCAAGCGGCAAGTTCAGGGGCAAGCATCAGTCTTAGCCGCACGGACGGTCGGCACATTCCTGCCTCAACGACGGTGACAGGGGAAATGCTTTACCGCGTTCCTACTCAACCTGATACCGGTGACGGCAATACGGTTGACGTGGATCTGGAGCGTAACTTGTTTATGCAAAACCAACTGCGTCACCAAGCGTCACTCGACTTCTTAGGAAGTAAATTCAAGAACTTAACGAAAGCGATTAAAGGGGAATAATTAGATGAGCTTATTTAATGTGTTCAATGTGACTGGTTCTGCAATGAGTGCTGAATCTGTTCGTCTAAATACCACCTCGAGCAACCTGGCTAACGCGGACAGCGTAAGTAGCTCTGCTAAGGACACTTACAAAGCTCGCCATGCCGTGTTCGGCGCTGAGTTAAGTAAGGCACGTTTTAACCGCGACCCGAATGTGCCAGTGAAAGTATTGGGTATCGTAGAAAGCGATAAACCGCTGAGTGCGGAGTTTAACCCTGACCACCCACTTGCGAACGACGAAGGGTATATCTACAAGCCTAACGTTAACGTGATGGAAGAAATGGCCAATATGATCTCGGCATCTCGTTCATACCAGACTAACGTCCAGGTTGCGGATGCGAGTAAACAAATGCTGCTGCGTACGCTGCAGATGGGTCAATAAGGATAAGGAGGTAGCGAATGGCCGGAATTAATAACGTTGGTCAAAGCGGCTTGTCCTATGTTGACCAGCTGAAGGCTCTTCAAGAGAAGAATAAGCCAACCGAGACAACGGGTAAGCAGGATCTCAAACAAGAAGATTTCCTGTCGTTGCTCACGAAGCAACTCGCTCAGCAAGATCCCTTTAAGCCGGTTAGCAATGACCAGATGATCGCGCAAATGGCCTCATTTGCGACGGTGGATGGCATTGGCAAGATGAATTCTCAGTTCGAGAACCTCAACTCGTCAATGACGTCGAATCAAGCTCTGCAGGCTTCATCACTGGTAGGTCGTGATGTGCTGGTACCAGGTTCTGCAGGGGTGAAAAAGGATGACGCCGGCATGGCGGCGATGGTGAAGCTTCCTCAATCGGTCGACAACTTGTTTGTCCGCATTGAGAACGAAGCAGGCCAATTGGTGCGAACGTTTGACGTTGGCGCCAAACCAAGCGGAGATAGCCGTGTCGAATGGGACGGCAAAGATCAAAACGGTAATCCATTGCCGGGTGGCAAATACAAAGTGAAAGCTTCGGGTTTGCTGGATGGAGAAAGCAAAGACTTTGAGGTTTCGACCTACGCAAACGTCAACAGCGTTCTTCTGGGTAAAGGTGATGGTAACGTACTGCTCAATCTGGCTGGTTTTGAATCGCCAGTTCGACTTGCTGAAGTACTAGAAGTTGGCAAAGCATAATCATGCTAGCTAGATAGGAGAATTTGGAATGTCATATGTATCTCTTAGCGGTTTGTCCGCAGCTCAGTTAGATCTGAACACAACCAGTAACAACATTGCGAACGCCAACACTTTTGGCTTTAAAGAGTCGCGTGCTGAATTTGGTGATGTGTACTCGAACTCTTTGTTTACTAACGCTAAAACCACTCCAGGTGGCGGTGTTCAGGCGAACAAAGTGGCACAGCAATTCCACGAAGGTTCCAGTATTTATACTAACAACCCAATGGACCTGCGCATTTCGGGTACCGGCTTTTTCGCCGTCGCTAAAGATCGTTTGGTGCCACAACAAAATGAGTTGACTCGTAACGGTGCTTTCCACCTCGACAAGAACAACTACATGGTGACGTCAAACGACGAATACCTGCTGGGCTATCAGGTCAACCCGGATACTGGTGATGTGCTTTCTTACGAGCCCGCACCCATGAACATTCCTGCGGAGTTTGGTAAGCCGAAACAGACCTCAAACATTGAAGTTGGTGTGAACCTTCCGGCTAACGGTGATCTGAAAGATCCAACGCTGTTTGATTACACGGATCCGGATACATACAACCGCTCAACGTCATCGACCATTTATGACTCGATGGGGCAGGCTTACAAACTGACCACGTACTACCTGAAAGATCAGACTCAGCCAAACACATGGCAAACCTACTACACAGTGACTGATAAAGAAGGCGAGAAACCACTCAATATTACCGGTGGTGACGCGACTACTGCATCGGGCCAGGTAGGTCACACCATGAAGTTCAATAATGACGGTACGCTGGCAAGCCTGAACAACGGTCAGCCAATCGTGTCTGAGCCTCTGGGCGGTGGTGCAAATCCAGTCAACCTGAACGGTGCGGATGTGAATCAGGTTCTGTCATTCGGTCTGGATGCGGCAACTCAGTTTGCTGCGCCATTTGAACTGACGAAGTTTGATGAAGACGGTGCAACGACAGGCTTCCTGACGAAGATTGACTTTGACGAAAACGGCAGCGTTCTCGGCACTTACTCGAACGGTGAAAACATTACTCTGGGCCGTGTGGCACTGGTGCGTGTACCGAACGAGCAAGGTCTGGATAAGAAAGGCGGTACTCAATGGGATTCAACGCAGTTCTCGGGTGACAAGATTTGGGGTGAATCAAACAAAGGGTCTTTCGGTACCATTAACAACGGTACGCTGGAACAGTCAAACATCGATATGACTCAAGAGCTGGTGGATCTTATCTCTGCGCAGCGTAACTTCCAGGCGAACTCTCGTGCGCTTGAAGTTCACAACCAACTGCAACAAAACATCCTACAGATTCGATAATCTCATCATCTGGTCTGTCAGACCGGCGGCAACGTCGGTCTGATAGGATTGCCAGCTTGCCACCTTGCCGCGGCAAATCCTCGCTTTCTCACTTCGAAATTATCAAAACTCCTTGATTAAAAACACATTTTAAATTTGGCACGTCAATTGCTTTATTGCTCTTAACCAACGATTTCTGGAGCAAATTATGGACCGTGCATTGTTTCTTGCCATGAGTGGCGCAAAACAAAACATGCAAGCGATGCAGCTGAGAGCAAACAACTTGGCCAACGTCAGCACAACAGGTTTTCGTGCCGATTTGGAACAAGCACGCTCAATGCAAGCGTACGGTGATGGCCTGCCAAGCCGTGTGTTCAGTATGACCGAGCGTCCTGGACACAATTTCCAGCAAGGCAGTGTGATCACGACGGGCCGTGATTTAAACATTACCGTTCAGGGTGATGGCTGGATTGCCGTGATGGATAAAACCGGCAAAGAAGGGCTGACCCGCAACGGCAATTTGAATATTGATGCCAATGGCCTGCTGTTGAACGGCAATGGTCATCCGGTGTTGGGTGAAACCGGTGCGCCAATCACATTGCCAGTGCCGCTGGCTAAAGTGGAAATCGGCAACGACGGTACTATTTCTGTTCGCCCACAAGGCGCTCCGGCAGATGCCATGGAAATCGTCGATCGCATCAAGCTGGTTCGTCCGGATAATCAATCGTTGTTTAAAGATGTGAATGGCCTTTTCCGAGCAAAAGACCCGAACGCAGCATACGATGCAGATGCCAGCGTGAAGATTCTGACCGGTGCAGTAGAAGGCAGTAACGTCAACGCCGTTGGCGAAATGACCAGCCTGATTGACCTGCAACGTCAGTTTGAAATGCAAGTCAAAATGATGAGCACCGCAGAAGACATGGACAAGTCGTCCGACTCTCTGCTTCGTATGAGCTAACCGACTAGGAGATAACGATGCAACCGGCACTATGGGTAAGTAAAACAGGCCTAGACGCGCAGCAAACCAACATTGCGACGATCTCGAACAACCTGGCTAACGCCTCCACCGTCGGCTTTAAGAAAAGCCGCGCGGTGTTTGAAGATTTGTTCTATCAGAATATTAACCAGCCTGGCGGTCAGTCGTCACAGAACACAGAACTGCCGAGCGGTCTGATGCTGGGCGCGGGTTCGAAAGTGGTGGCAACGCAAAAAGTCCACACCAACGGCAATGCTCAAACCACGACCAACAGTCTGGACATGATGATTGAAGGGGACGGATTCTTCCAGATCCTGATGCCAGACGGCAACATTGGCTATAGCCGCAACGGTCAGTTCACGCTGAACGATGAAGGCGTGATTGTCACTTCAGGTTCGGGTTACCCGCTGCAACCGGAAATTGTGATCCCGGATGACGCCATCTCGATCACTGTGGGTAACGACGGTGAAGTGTCGGTACGTGTGCGTGGCCAGCAGGACAACCAGGTTCTGGGGCAGATCACCACCGTTGATTTCATTAACCCGGGCGGTCTGGAACCGATTGGTCAGAACCTTTACTTGCCAACGGGTGCCAGTGGTGACCCTCAGGAAGGGGTTCCGGGTATTGATGGTCTGGGCAACGTTCGTCAGTCAATGCTGGAAAGCTCCAACGTGAACGTGACCGAAGAGTTGGTCAACATGATTGAAGCGCAGCGCGTGTACGAGATGAACTCAAAAGTGATCTCGGCCGTCGACAAAATGATGAGCTACGTAAACCAACAGCTCTAAGTACTAATTAGCAAGAGAATGCCGCGATGAAACGTATACTCAGCTTAACCCTTATTTCACTCCTGTCGGGATGTAGTTTGCTACAAGCGCCGATTGAGACGGCCGATGTAGCCCAAGGCACAACCGTTGTCGATGCAGTGGAAGGGGATAAATCGGCAGACAGCAGCAGTTCCGGCCTGATCGACACTCTGCGTAACCGTACGGACCCGGTTGCCGGTGATCCCGCCTGGGCGCCGATCCATCCTAAGGAAAAGCCAGAGCACTACGCGGCAGAAACTGGTTCGTTGTTTAACTTGTCGCGTGCTAACAGCCTGTATGATGATTCCAAACCCCGTGGCATTGGCGACATCATAACCGTGACGTTGAATGAAAGTACCAAAGCGGCAAAAAGTGCCGATGCGGATCTGAAAAAGAAAAATGACGCGTCAATGGATCCACTCAGTGTCGGAGGCAAAGAACTCAACGTCGGTGAATACAATTTTTCCTATGCGCTGAAAAATGACAACAAGTTCTCAGGCAGTGCACAGGCCAACCAGAGTAACAGCTTGTCGGGTTCCATCACCGTTGAAGTGATCGAGATTTTAGCCAACGGTAACCTTGTGATTCGCGGGGAAAAATGGCTGAGTCTGAACACTGGTGACGAGTACATTCGCCTGAGCGGCACGATTCGCCCGGATGATATCGACTTCGATAACACCATTGCGTCGAACCGTATTTCCAATGCCCGAATTCAGTATTCTGGCACCGGAACCAACCAAGATATGCAAGAACCTGGATTCTTGGCACGATTTTTTAATGTCTCTTTGTAAATCGCACCCGATGGTCGAAGTTTTGACAGCATAAGTATCGATGGGGCCTGATTTGGCCCCATTGTTTTTTACACGAGACAGGTAATCCACAATGAAAAGACTCACTTTGTTATTGATGATGTTGGTCGCCGCCTCCGCTCAGGCTGCGCGCATCAAAGATGTTGCTCAAGTAGCAGGTGTGCGCAGTAACCAACTTGTGGGCTATGGTCTGGTCACAGGTTTGCCGGGCACAGGTGAGTCAACACCTTTTACCGATCAAAGCTTTAACGCCATGCTGCAAAGTTTCGGCATCCAATTGCCGCAGGGCACCAAACCAAAAACGAAAAACGTTGCCGCGGTTATCGTAACCGCAGACTTACCTGCCTTTTCTAAACAAGGTCAGACGGTGGACGTCACCGTGTCGTCGATCGGTTCTGCCAAGAGCCTGCGTGGCGGTACGCTGATGCAAACCTTCCTGAAAGGCTTGGATGGTCAGGTATACGCGGTGGCTCAGGGGAATCTTGTGGTGAGCGGCTTCAGCGCGAGCGGCGCAGACGGCTCAAAAATTGTCGGCAACAATCCAACCGTTGGCATGATCTCTGCCGGTGCGATTGTTGAACGTGAAGTACCAACGCCGTTTGGTCGTGGTGACTTCATTACCTTCAACCTGCTGGAATCAGATTTCACCACTGCGCAGCGCATGGCTGATGCGGTCAATGGGTTCCTGGGGCCGCAAATGGCTTCGGCGGTTGATGCGACGTCTGTTCGTGTGCGTGCGCCGCGTGATGTGGGCCAGCGCGTGGCATTCCTGTCAGCGATTGAAAACCTGGAGTTTGACCCCGCGGAAGGTTCAGCCAAGATCATCGTCAATTCGCGTACCGGCACGATTGTCGTAGGACAACACGTACGTCTGAAACCAGCGGCCGTGACTCATGGCGGCATGACGGTGGCGATCAAAGAGAATCTGAATGTCAGCCAGCCAAATGCGTTTTCTGGCGGTCAGACGGCGATCGTGCCGGATTCCACCATCGAAGTGACCGAGAAAAAGGGCAAGATGTTCAAACTGGAACCGGGCGTGACACTCGATGATCTGGTTCGTGCGGTGAATGAAGTGGGCGCCGCTCCTTCTGATTTGATGGCGATTCTGCAAGCGTTGAAGCAAGCGGGTGCCATTGAAGGCCAACTGATCATCATTTAAGGAGCGCAGCATGGTTAACAATCCTAACGACATTGGCTTCATTCACGATATTGCCAGCTTAGATACGCTGCGTAAGCAGGCCGTTACCGGTGATGAAAAATCGGAAAAAGAAGCGCTGACAGCCGCGGCGCGTCAGTTCGAAGCGATTTTTACGACCATGATGCTGAAGTCGATGCGTGATGCGAACTCCAGCTTCAAGTCCGACATGTTCAACAGCCAAAACGAAGATTTTTACCGTCAGATGCTGGACGAGCAGATGACCAGCCAACTCAGCGCGTCAGGTTCACTGGGGCTGGCGGATATGATTGTGGCGCAATTGTCGACGGCGGAGAAATCCAACACGACGGGCGAAGACAATTTCCAGGAAGCGATGCGCCGTGTGGAACACTCCCGTGAGATGGCGGCAAATCAACCGGCAAGCGACCCGGCAACGGAGGCGGCAAGTGTTACGGCTGGCGAAGAGAATACACCAGCAGCGACAGGTTCTTTTGATTCGCCGCAGTCTTTCGTGGCGTCCTTGAAGCCGTTCGCTGATAAAGCGGCAAAAGCGCTGGGTGTCGATTCCACGCTGCTGCTGGCTCAGGCGGCACTGGAAACAGGCTGGGGCCAGAAAGTGGTGAAAAACGCCCGTGGTAGCAGCAACAATCTGTTTAACATCAAGGCCGACCGCAGCTGGCACGGTGCCAAAGTGGCCACTCAAACACTGGAATATCAGGATCAGACTCCGGTGATGGAAAAAGCCGCATTCCGTTCTTATTCCAATTATCAGGACAGCTTTAACGACTATGTACGTTTCCTGGCCAATAATCCGCGTTACACCACGGCCCTGCGCCATGGTGGCAGCGATGAAGATTTCATTCGCGGCATTCATCAGGCGGGTTATGCGACCGATCCGCAGTACGCCGACAAGGTGCTGCGCGTGAAAGCGCAAATCGAACAGATGGACGAGTTATAATCACTGCCTCAGCCGGTTATCTTGCCGGCTGATGACTTTCTTCTCTCTTCAGATAACTTCCTTATTTTTCCTTACCTTAGAGCCCCAATATTTGCTTGGCATACATATTGCTTCATTGAGTCTAGGTGCCGGTTTCTACCGGTGGTTTTCTAGGTTTTTGGGGGCATTATGGCGTCTGATCTTCTGAATGTTGGTGCGCAAAGCGTACTTACGGCTCAGAGACAACTCAACACCACTGGTCATAACATTTCTAATGTTAATACAGAGGGTTACAGCCGTCAGTCTGTGATCCAAGGGACCAATATGCCTCGCCAGTACGGTGGGGAAACCTACGGTATGGGCGTGCATGTGGAAAATGTTCGCCGCTCTTGGGATCAGTTTGCCGTTAAAGAGCTGAACCTTGCCACCACCGACCATTCGTTTAAGCGCGACGACGAGGAAAACCTCGATATGCTGTCCAAGCTACTGTCGTCGGTGGCCTCGAAAAAAATCCCTGAAAACCTCAATGAATGGTTCGACTCGGTGAAAACACTTGCGGATTCGCCGAATGATGTGGGCGCGCGCAAAGTAGTGTTAGAAAAAGCCGGGCTGATCAGTCAGAACATGAACGATTTCCACGAGACGGTGCGTCGCCAGTTTGATGTGACTAACAAAGGTCTCGATGTGGGCATTGAACGCATCAACCAATTGGCAGTGGAAATTCGTGACTTGCAGCGTTTGATGATGCGCACTCCAGGCCCACACAACGACTTGATGGACCAGCACGAAAAGCTGGTGGCCGAGCTGTCTCAATACACCAAAGTGACCGTGACTCCGCGTAAAAATGCGGAAGGTTTTAACGTACACATTGGTAACGGCCACACGCTGGTCTCTGGCACCGAAGCCAGCCAACTGAAAATGATTGATGGTTATCCGGACATTCATCAGCGCCGCTTGGCGATGGTGGAGGGGAAGGGTATCAAACCGATTACGGCTCGCGACATCGGCGGCAAAATCGGCGCACTGATGGATATGCGTGACAAACACATTCCCGGTCTGCTGGATGAAATCGGTCGCCTGGCCACATCATTTTCCTTCGAAGTGAACAAGTTGCAGCATCAGGGCCTCGATCTGCGCGGTGACATTGGCTCAGATATTTTTACCGATGTGAACTCTGAGGTGGTCGCTCGTTCACGTGTGGTGACCTCGAGTAATTCCGAAGCGGATTTGGCGGTTTATATCCAAGATATCAGCCAGTTAAAAGGTGGCGAGTATTCACTGACCTACAACGGCGACGACTACATCATGACGATGCCGAATGGCGAGCAGAGTAAAGTCGCTGTTGAGCGTGGTCATATCGATATCGATGGCATGCGAATTCAAATCAACAATGAACCGAAGACCGGTGAACGCGTGATTATTCGTCCGACCCGCAACGGAGCGGCAACCATGCGTATGGCTATCGACGATGCGTCAAAAATTGCCGCTCAGAGTTATGAGGCGTCCACTGCGTTTGCTCAAGGCTCGGCCAAGTTCAACATCGACCAGGCGGGCGATGTGAAAGAGTTTGAGGCCTACGTGGTGCAGGTTAAAGACAGCGACGGCAACCCGACGGGTGAAATGCAGGTCCGTGTGCAGGATAAAACGGGCAAGGTATTGGTCACTCAGCCTTACACATTTGAAGATAATCAGGAAGAGCTGACGCTGACCATTCCTAAGCAGAACAGTGACGGTAAAGAGACCATTTTCTCGCTGTCACGTGGTGCAATTGCCGATGACAAGTTCACGGCAAACCTTGTCCCATCCGACGGTGACAACGGCAACCTGCGCAAGATGATCAACGTCCAGAGCGATAAGAATGTCGATGGCAAGAAATCGACCATCATCGATCTGTACCACAACCTGAATACTGATTTCGGTTTGAAACTCTCCACCGCTTCTCGCTTATCAGATGTCGCTCGTCTGGAAAAAGAGTCGGCAGAATCACGCATTGCTTCGGTTTCTGGGGTCAACCTCGACGAAGAAGCGGCCAACATGATGAAGTTTCAACAAGCTTATATGGCGTCGTCACGCATTATTCAGGCGGCAAACGACACCTTCAACACCATTTTGGCACTGAAATAGGGGAGGCAGATAAATGTTTAATCGTATTTCCAGCTTCCACAACTATCAGGCCGTGCAGAATGATCTGCGCCGTCAGGAATCGAAAATTCATCACAACCAGGCGCAACTGGCGTCAGGTAAGAAACTGCTGTCAGCGGCGGATAACCCGCTGGCGACGCACTACATTCAGAATGTTTCTCAGCAGGAAGAGCAACTGCGTCAGTATATGGACGCGATTGTACTGGTGCGTAACCGTCTGGAACATCAGGAGGTGATCGTTTCTAACGCGGAAGATTTTACCGACAAGGCAAAACGTAACGTGATGGAAATGATCAACGGCTCGTTGTCACCGGAGGACCGCGGCGCCCGAGCGCGTGAACTGGAAGAGATCGCCAACAACTTTCTCAACCTGGCTAACGTGCAGGATGAGTCTGGCAACTATATTTTTGCCGGTACCAAGCCAACCACACAGCCGTTCTTTCGCGACAATGCCGGCAACGTTTCGTATGGCGGCGATGATTACCAGCGCAAGATGAAAATTTCCAATAGCCTTGAGATCCCGTTCAACACGCCGGGTAGCAAGCTGTTTATGGAAATTGAAAACCCGTTTGGGGATTATGCGCCGGACTATCAATTGCAGGAAGGCTCTGAGCTGCTGCTGGAGAAAGCCAACAACAGCAATCCTGATGATGACGGCAAATACAAAGTCACCTTTGTCGATATGACCAATGGTAAGTACGGCTATCAGCTGGAACGCAACGGCAAAGTGGTGGCCGCAGATGAATTCAATCCGAAAACCGGCATTCAATATGAAGACTTGACCATCCACGTCAAAGGGCAGCTGACTGCAGGCGATACGATTTCCTTAACGCCGCGTAAGTCGTTCAGTGTGTTCGATACCTTCAAAGATGCGATTAAGTTTTCTAAGGCTTCCGTCTCGGATGCCTCGGCAACGGCCAAGTTGCAACAAATGACAGAAGAGTTCCATACCGCCTTTATTCACATGAACAAAGGGCGCACGGATATCGGTGCTCGTCTGAGTACGCTCGATATTCAGGAAGAACAGCACGAAGATTTCAAAATCAGTCTGGCCAAATCGAAAAGCCAGTTTGAAGATCTGGACTATGCCGAAGCAGTGATTGAGTTCAACGAGAACTCGCGCGCACTGCAGGCATCCCAGCAAGCGTTTGGTAAAACCAAAGATTTAACTCTGTTTAACTACATCTAACCTTCAACGCCTTATGTGCCATGCCATATGTGCGAAGGGAGTTGTTGTTGAATGGAAATTAGCCTGATTGAGGCGGCATTTTAACCGCTTTATCTGACAGGCTGAGCGGCAAAAACGCGGCAAATGCCGATTGCCGCTGATATTTTCTCTGTTGATTATGATGTTCAAGAGAAAAAATGAGCAAGCTAACTTATTGATAATTATTGGCTTAAAGCTTTGTGTGATTATTTTTTGAAAGTTGGCACATTAATTGAATTGATAATATCAGAGTTGATACAACCAGTTTTAAATACGCCAGGTGGCGTGTTTAGCAAGTTATTCACGGTCAGTGCTTCCAAGAGAGAGTAAAGCTGACCGCTTCGCAAAAAGCTTGCGAACTCGATAGGAGAGCAAACTATGACCATTAACGTAAATACCAACGTGTCGGCAATGACCGCTCAGCGTTATCTGAATAAGGCATCTAACGAGCTGAACACCTCGATGGAACGCCTGTCTTCAGGTAACCGCATTAACAGTGCGAAAGATGATGCGGCTGGCCTTCAGATCTCTAACCGTCTGACAGCGCAATCTCGCGGTCTTGATGTCGCAATGCGTAACGCCAACGATGGTATTTCGATTGCGCAGACTGCCGAAGGTGCGATGAACGAATCGACCAGCATTCTGCAACGTATGCGTGACTTGTCGCTGCAGTCAGCGAACGGCACTAACTCAACGTCAGAGCGTAAAGCGCTGAATGAAGAGGTGACGGCGCTGCAAGACGAACTGAACCGTATCGCAGAAACCACGTCGTTTGGTGGTCGTAAATTGCTTAACGGTTCGTTTGGCGAAGCCTCATTCCAGATCGGTGCGAGTTCTGGTGAAGCAATCATCATGGGCCTGACCAGCATTCGTGCCGATGATAACCGCATGGGTGGTATGTCTTACCTGTCTGAACAGGGCAAAGATAAAAACTGGGGTGTGCCGGACAATGCGCGCGACCTGAAGTTTGAATTCACGGGTAAAGACGGTGAACCCGTGTCGCTGAACATCAACGCGAAAGCGGGTGATGACATCGAAGAGCTGGCAACCTACATCAATGGTCAGACCGACATCTTTAAGGCGTCTGTCGATCAGGATGGCAAACTGCAGATTTTCGTTGCACAGCCACAAATGGCGGAAGACCTGAGCATCTCAGGTGGTCTGGCCTCTCAGCTGGGTCTGAGTACCGACAACGGTAAATACACCACCGTTCAGGATATCGACGTTACAACCGTCGGTGGTTCACAAAACGCAGTGGGCATCATTGATGCAGCATTGAAATACGTGGACTCACAGCGTGCGGATCTGGGCGCGAAGCAAAACCGTCTGAGCCACAGTATCAGCAACCTGGCGAACATCCAGGAAAACGTGGAATCATCGAAGAGCCGTATCAAAGATACTGATTTTGCGAAAGAAACCACTCAGCTTACCAAAGCACAAATTCTGCAACAGGCAGGTACCTCGATTCTTGCCCAAGCGAAACAGTTGCCAAACTCTGCAATTTCACTATTGCAGTAGTCCTGGGGTGCTTCATTAATAAGCTCAGACGTGAGTGTGTAATGAAGCTGCCTTGGCAAAGTATGATGATTGGTTGTTAAAAAGCTCTCTCAAACTAACCCTGCTTTTTGATATCTGATGGTCATACTCATATGGTCAGCCACTTGTGTTCATTTCTCGTGATCTCCACATTGGCGATGGCTACTACCCTAGCCCCGGTTCTCTCAAAGGAAAGGGGCTTTTCTTTTGTCTGCTATTTACCCGCACATCCTATTTCTCCGCTGAACCCGTGTCGCCTGCTTACATTTTTATATGCATTTTGCTGCACCGACAGGCTGAACTAATTCTTTAGCACTTTTTCCGCCTTTTATAGGGTTTTGGGGCTCCATTCTCAGTTTTCATTGCTACTGGCTATTTTTTGATAAAAAACCATTTTTTCTCTAAAGGAATTTCTCGCTAAGTCGTTAATAGAGATAACTTTGAGAGAACTACTTGGTTTTCCGAGACGTCGGAAGCCGTTCGTGAAGTTCCGCTACGTCTGAAAATCAAATAGGAGACACCATTATGGCGGTTAATGTAAATACTAACGTGTCAGCAATGACAGCCCAACGTTACCTGAACAGTGCTACCAGCGCGCAACAATCGTCGATGGAACGCCTATCTTCGGGTTATCGAATCAACAGCGCAAAAGATGATGCAGCAGGCCTGCAGATTTCTAACCGACTGAATGTTCAAAGTCGTGGTTTGGATGTCGCTGTACGCAACGCAAATGATGGTATCTCCATCGCCCAGACAGCTGAAGGTGCGATGAACGAAACCACCAATATTCTGCAGCGTATGCGTGACCTTTCTCTGCAATCGTCTAACGGTTCAAACTCAAAATCTGAACGTGTTGCGATTCAGGAAGAAGTCACTGCACTGAATGATGAACTGAACCGCATCGCGGAAACGACCTCATTTGGTGGTAATAAGCTGCTGAACGGCACGTTTGCAACCAAATCCTTCCAGATCGGTGCGGATAACGGTGAAGCAGTCATGCTGAGCCTGAACAACATGCGCAGCGATAACCGCATGATGGGCGGTACCAGCTACAAAGCGGAAAACGCAAAAGACAAGGACTGGAGCGTGCAGTCTGGTGCCAATGACCTGACGATTACGTTGAATGATAAGTTTGGCGGTGAGAAAACGATTGAAATCAATGCGAAAGCAGGGGATGACATCGAAGAGCTGGCCACTTACATCAATGGTCAGACTGACATGGTGAAGGCCTCTGTTGATGAAGACGGTAAGCTGCAACTGTTCACCGACAACAACAAGGTAGATGGCAATGCTTCGTTTGGCGGTAGCCTGGCGGGTGAGTTAGGGATGCAGGAAGGCAAGGGCATCACGGTGGATACTATTGATGTGACCAGTGTGGGCGGTGCGCAACAATCGGTTGCTGTGGTCGACGCTGCGCTCAAGTTTGTGGATAGCCACCGTGCGGAACTGGGGGCATTCCAAAACCGCTTTAATCATGCGATCAACAACTTAGACAACATCAACGAAAACGTGAATGCATCTAAGAGCCGTATCAAAGACACCGACTTTGCCAAAGAAACGACGGCATTGACTAAGTCTCAGATCCTGGGTCAGGCATCAAGTTCAGTATTGGCACAAGCGAAACAAGCGCCTCAGGCGGCATTGGCTCTGCTTGGTTAATACAACACAAATACAACGTTAAGTGTAAAAATCCAGCTTCGGCTGGATTTTTTTATGCGTCTGATCGTAACTGTTTGTTTTGCAGATTAAGTCGAGGGAATGAGAATACGATTAGCGTGAGAAACAAAAGGGCAGATAAAACAAAACCCAGCCGAAGCTGGGTTTGTCTGTATGGTGCGGAAGAAGAGACTTGAACTCTTACACCTTGCGGCGCCAGAACCTAAATCTGGTGCGTCTACCAATTTCGCCACTTCCGCATTTTTGTAGATAATCCGACTTGGTATATCGAATCATCGTTGTAATGGCAGGTCTACCTGGATTCGAACCAGGGAATGGCGGCATCAAAAGCCGCTGCCTTACCGCTTGGCGATAGACCTACAAGATACTGAATTTGGTGCGGAGGGAGGGACTTGAACCCTCACGTCCTAACGGACACTAGCACCTGAAGCTAGCGCGTCTACCAATTCCGCCACCACCGCAAATTCAGTAATAACTCTTTTAAGCTATCTATAGTGACAAGCCTTGCTGGATTATAACCAGAACTTTTTGGATTGTCATACAGCTTTTTGATAACGCTGAAAAATTTTCAGATTATCATCAATATGGTGCGGAAGAAGAGACTTGAACTCTTACACCTTGCGGCGCCAGAACCTAAATCTGGTGCGTCTACCAATTTCGCCACTTCCGCATTTTTCCTAAAAACTCTTTCATGTTGCCATGAGAAAAGTACTTAGGAAATGGTGGCTACGACGGGATTCGAACCTGTGACCCCATCATTATGAGTGATGTGCTCTAACCAGCTGAGCTACGTAGCCATTTCTATTCTTCAGTTTAATCAACTAGGGAATAGATGGTGCGGAAGGAGAGACTTGAACTCTCACACCTTGCGGCGCCAGAACCTAAATCTGGTGCGTCTACCAATTTCGCCACTTCCGCATCATATTTTTTAGATAACCCGACTTGGTATATCGAATCATCGTTGTAATGGCAGGTCTACCTGGATTCGAACCAGGGAATGGCGGCATCAAAAGCCGCTGCCTTACCGCTTGGCGATAGACCTACAA
>NZ_JACDWZ010000031.1:0-865 GCF_016464285.1 Vibrio sp. bablab_jr001 | reverse complement strand
GTCTGATAACCTCAGACAAGGTGTAATATGGCAGGTCTACCTGGATTCGAACCAGGGAATGGCGGCATCAAAAGCCGCTGCCTTACCGCTTGGCGATAGACCTACAGCGATAACTTTCGTTATCTGAATATGGTGCGGAAGAAGAGACTTGAACTCTTACACCTTGCGGCGCCAGAACCTAAATCTGGTGCGTCTACCAATTTCGCCACTTCCGCAGAAACAGTTTTTAGAATATCGGGATGATGGTGCGGAAGGAGAGACTTGAACTCTCACACCTTACGGCGCCAGAACCTAAATCTGGTGCGTCTACCAATTTCGCCACTTCCGCGTCCCGGTATTCAGAGTCGCAACTTAAGTTGTTAACTCGAAATAAATGGTGGCTACGACGGGATTCGAACCTGTGACCCCATCATTATGAGTGATGTGCTCTAACCAGCTGAGCTACGTAGCCATCTTTTCAGAGCGAGAAACTATAATACAATCTCGTCTGTAGTTCCAATAGTTTTTACATCGTATTGAAACTTAAAGAATTATGGCAGGTCTACCTGGATTCGAACCAGGGAATGGCGGCATCAAAAGCCGCTGCCTTACCGCTTGGCGATAGACCTACAAATATACTGAATTTGGTGCGGAGGGAGGGACTTGAACCCTCACGTCCTAACGGACACTAGCACCTGAAGCTAGCGCGTCTACCAATTCCGCCACCACCGCAAATTCAGTATGCGTCTGATAACCTCAGACAAGGTGTAATATGGCAGGTCTACCTGGATTCGAACCAGGGAATGGCGGCATCAAAAGCCGCTGCCTTACCGCTTGGCGATAGACCTACAGCGATAACTTTCGTTATCTGAATATGGTGCGGAAG
>NZ_JACDWZ010000004.1:0-102552 GCF_016464285.1 Vibrio sp. bablab_jr001 | reverse complement strand
TTCTCGAAGCGGAGGTGCATTCTAGCGAGATAACTGAGAGTGTCAAACACTTTTTTCAATTTTCTTTTTCAGAAGCTTTCACCTCGATGACAACCGCTGAAGCCTTGTGGCGTCTGCCGTGTCAGTGAGGCGGCATTATAGGGAGGAATTAAAACAGCGCAAGTGCTTTTTTAAAAAAACTTTAAAAAAAAGACCGTTCGATGAATAAATCAGCAAAAAGACGAAAAAGAGGGCATTTTTGCCCTCTTTTTCTTATTTAACGCCATTTAGATACTAGATAAAGGCATACGCGTCCGCGAACATTCGTTCGCTACGTGCTTGTTTGTTTTGCGTAAACTGTTCACGTGCGGCACCTGCCATTTCAAAACGGCCAGCAATATAAATGTCAAACTCTGCCAGTGAATCGAAATCCTGCTCTATCGCCTGAAGTACGTTACCCACTTTACCCGTCCACTGAGGTGCTGGGTTTTCGACAACAGGAATAAAGTGAACATTCTCATTCTGAGCAGCAATCGCTTCTAACTCGGCTTTTGCATACAGTTGACTCTCATCGCGCCCACCCCAGTAGAGATAAAGAGCGTTAGGCATCTGTTGAGCGACACAATGATCCAGAATAGAACGCACGTAACTAAAGCCTGTACCGCCGGCAATCAGCAGCAACGGACGGTCACTGTCTTCTTTTACCCACGCATCGCCATGCGGCGCATCGATAATAATGTCGGATCCCTGTTCCAGCGCATGGCGCATGGCTTGCACGACTTCCAACGCATAAGCGTTATGTTCGGCGGCGCCGATATGCAGCTCCAGCTCGCCTTCATGACGACATGGGCTGCTGGCAATGGAAAACGGACGTTTGTCTTTCTCGCCCATTACGACCATCAGATACTGACCTGCGTGGAATGCGACCAGTTGTTCCGGATGCAGCAGAATCTGAAACGTATTGCTGGCTAATGGCTGAATAGACTTTACTTTACATTTAATGGTCATGAGCTTCCTTCTTACTTACTCTTCAAAAGTAAGTACTAAATGACTTTCTGCGAAGGCTTGGCAGGGAAATATCCATCCTTGAGCTTGCTCTTTCTCTGTAAGCATAGGTTCAAGATGGTAACTGACCTCACCTTCGACTTTGCGGCATAGGCAGGCGGCACAAGCACCGACCTGGCAACGGTGTGGAAATGAAATATGCTGGTTGAGCGCAGCGTCCAACACCGTTTGCCCTTCTTCTACCTCAAACTGAATATTGCTCGGAAGCAAACGGACAGTGTGGGTCATAGAATACTTAACTCATCCCAAATCGCATCGATTTTCGCGACCAGTTTAGGATCTTTCTTAATCGGCGTGCCCCACTCGCGTTGGACCTCACCTTCAAACTTATTGGTGGCATCCATGACGAGCTTAGATGCTCGGCCGCCTTGTGCATGCATACGCACAGTATCACGGGCAGGATCCATTCGGGTAGTAATGGCCCAGATAATGTCATGCCAGTCGCGGATATTGACATCGTCGTCACACAGCACCACAAACTTCACATCAGCGTATGGCGCTAAAAATGCCAATACTGCCTCCATCACTGGCTGAGACTGGCCCGCTTGCGTCTTCTCCATTTTGACCAGCGCGAAGCAATTATTCGCTGAAGGCGGTAAGTACAGATCGCATACCAAGGGGTTCTGCGATTTGAATGCCTCGATATCGGCTTCTGCAACGACTACCTGATCAGTGCTGTCCTCTGGTTCAGACATCGCCAGCTCAGTCGCCCACTTGGTGGTCGCATCCATGCCCATCTTCGAACCTAGCCCTACCACGGGTGAAGCAAAGTCCAGCGAATCAATCGGCGTGTGCTCTATCATCAAGGTATCGCGTACCGGATCCATATGCTCAGTCATGGCTGCAATCACACAGCCCCAGTCTCGGGCATTCACCGATTCATCACAGACAATGACATATTTGGTGTACATAAACTGACGCAGGAAAGACCAAACACCCATCATGACGCGCTTCGCATGCCCCGGGTACTGTTTTTTCATCGTCACCACCGCCATGCGGTAAGAGCATCCCTCCGGTGGCAGATAGAAATCAGTAATTTCGGGAAACTGCTTTTGCAGAATCGGCACAAACACTTCGTTGAGTGCCACACCCAGTACCGCAGGTTCATCAGGTGGACGTCCGGTATAGGTACTGTGATAGATCGGTTGATTGCGCATAGTAACATGCGTCACCGTGAACACATGGTGGCGTTCGACTTCATTATAGTAGCCAGTGTGATCGCCATACGGGCCTTCATCAGCGTACTCGTTAGGGTCGATATATCCTTCCAAGACGATTTCCGCGCTGGCAGGCACTTCCAGATCATTACTGATGGACTTCACTACTTCGGTTTTGCTGCCACGCAGTAAACCGGCAAATGCGTATTCCGACAAGGTGTCCGGTACCGGAGTGACCGCCCCCAGAATGGTGGCCGGGTCAGCACCAAATGCAACAGAGACCGGGAAAGGTTCGCCCGGATGGGTTTCCATCCAGTCACGAAAATCTAATGCGCCACCACGATGAGCAAGCCAGCGCATGACAATTTTATTTTTGCTGATTTTTTGCTGACGGTAGATGCCTAAGTTCTGGCGCTTCTTATTGGGACCACGCGTGATGGTCAATCCCCAGGTTAATAGTGGCGCAACGTCATCCGGCCAGCAGCTCATCACAGGTACTTTATCGAGATCAACATCCTCGCCCTGCCAAACAATATCCTGGCACGGGGCGCGGCGTAATCTTTTGGCCGGCATATTGAGAACCTGTTTGAATACAGGCAGTTTGTCGATTGCATCTTTAAAACCGCGCGGTGGCTCGGGCTCTTTCAGGTAAGCCAATAATTTGCCGACCTCACGCAATTCCTGAACCTGATCTCGCCCCATCCCCATGGCGACACGCTCTGGCGTACCAAACAGATTGGTGAGCACGGGAATGTCAGAACCAATCGGGTTTTCAAATAACAGAGCCGGGCCACCAGCACGTAAGGTGCGATCGCTGATCTCCGTCATTTCATAGTGAGGGTCAATTGGGTGCGTAATGCGTTTCAACTGGCCATGTTTGTCCAGATGATCGAGAAATTCACGTAAATCCTTAAAACTCATAGGTCTTCTGATGATTGGTTAATCTGCGCGCAGTATAACAAAAAGAAGGACTCTCGGTCCCTCTTTTGCTATTTTTGCTGTTTTTGTGGCATACCAATACGTTATTGCGCCAGTACCTGCAAAATGGCGTGACTCTTCACCTGACGATTACTGGCCAGAATCTCCTTCAGCCATGATTGGTATCCCTGATCGGCCAGTGCCTGCGCGACAATCGGCGCTTCCTCAGAATTGCCCAATCGCTCGACCAGAAATGTTTTCACTTTTTCCGACATCGGTTTAGAACGGGCCAGCTCTTTGAGGGCCTGATTTTTCAGACGTGGATTATCCACGGCCACCATCATCTGTTGCAGCGCGAATTCATCTCCTTGCTTGGCGAGCCGGTCTAGCTCCTGCTCGACATGAAAGTCAGCGCGCATCAACCACAGTAACTTATATACCTGCGGATCTTCACTGACCTGGGCCATGCGCACCATGACGGAAGAAGAAGGTAGCCAACTGGTCACAGAAGCCTGAGTGAGTTGGTCCGTCAACGCCTTCACCGCCTCCGCCGACAAACTGTCAAACTCACGAATTAACAGCGCTTCACGAGCCTGAACCTGATGCTCATTGCCTGACAGCCATTGACGCAGATTAAGCTCATAACGTTCCGCTTTGAGAACAAAGTCCAGCACACTCTGATCCTGATTCCATTGTTTAATCAGTCGATTGGCGATACCGAGATAATCAAAGGCAGGAACAGAAAACTCGTAGCCTTCCCCTTTTTCCATCACTTGATAAACGGGCGTGATTTGACGCTGCGCATCAACAAAATTGACCATTCTCGGAGACAACACCAAACGGCTTTGATCCAAATGTTGTAATAGCAGGTAGCGCACCGCTTCCTGCTGCGGCAGAGCTAAACGCTGTAACGCAAAACGGAGTGCATCGATATCATCTTTCACCGCCAGTTCCATTAGTTCTGCCACTTTTTGCTGCAGTTGATGGTCCTGCAACAGTTGCTGGCGTTCCTGTGGAGCCATTTCCACCGCCGAAGCGGGTGTCATCCAGAGTGAAAGAGATAGGAGAAGTGTAAACAACATTCCTTGTTGCATATTAACCTCCTGTTAACATTCTTAGCCATTGTGGGCGGTTCATGGCGAGAATGCAAACAAAAACACCACCCAGAGGGTGGTGTTTTTTAATTCGCTGAAATCTTACTGACGGCGCATCGCGTCAAAGAATTCGTCATTGGTTTTGGTCATGGCCAGTTTGTCGATCAGGAATTCCATAGCATCAGTTTCGCCCATAGGGTGAACAATCTTACGTAGAATCCACATCTTCTGCAGTTCATCCGGCTTAGTCAGTAGCTCTTCACGACGAGTACCACTGCGGTTGAAGTCGATCGCTGGGAAAACACGTTTTTCAGCAATCTTACGGTTCAGGTGCAGTTCCATGTTACCTGTACCTTTGAACTCTTCGTAAATGACTTCATCCATCTTCGAACCGGTATCGACCAGCGCAGTGGCGATGATCGTCAGGCTACCGCCTTCCTCAACATTACGCGCCGCACCAAAGAAACGCTTAGGACGATGCAGTGCGTTCGCATCCACACCACCGGTCAGTACTTTACCTGATGAAGGCACGACCGTGTTGTAAGCACGAGCCAGACGAGTAATCGAATCCAGCAGGATCACCACATCTTTCTTATGTTCAACCAGACGTTTCGCTTTCTCGATCACCATTTCAGCCACTTGAACGTGACGTGATGCCGGCTCATCGAAAGTCGAAGCAACCACTTCACCTTTCACCAAACGCTGCATCTCAGTCACTTCTTCCGGACGTTCGTCAATCAGAAGAACCATCAACACACACTCAGGGTGGTTGCTGGCGATACTTTGCGCAATGTTTTGCAGCAGCATGGTTTTACCCGCTTTTGGCGGAGCAACGATCAGACCACGCTGACCTTTACCAATGGGTGCCGCCAGGTCGAGAACTCGCGCCGTAATGTCTTCAGTAGAACCATTACCACGTTCCATCACCATACGTTCGTTGGCATGCAGAGGAGTTAAGTTTTCGAAAAGGATTTTATTGCGGGCGTTGTCTGGTTTGTCGTCGTTAACTGTGTTCACTTTTAACAGTGCAAAGTAACGCTCACCTTCTTTAGGCGGACGGATTTTCCCGGCGATCGAGTCACCCGTGCGCAGGTTAAAGCGACGAATCTGGCTCGGTGACACATAGATGTCGTCAGGACCAGCCAGGTATGAACTGTCTGCACTGCGTAGGAAACCAAAACCGTCTTGAAGAATTTCCAAGACCCCGTCACCAAAGATGTCTTCACCACTTTTTGCATGTGCTTTGAGGATGGAGAAGATAATGTCTTGTTTTCTCAGACGCGCAAGGTTTTCAAGGCCCAGGCTCTCACCAAGTTTCACAAGATCAGACACAGGTCTGTTCTTCAATTCTGTTAGATTCATTGTGGTGGATACTTGTTTAGTCAAAATAGGATCTGTTTTCTAGTTAAGATGGATTTGGTCGCAGGATTGACCAAGAAGTGAACATTTGTTTAATTAACGTGCGATAAACTAGCACTAAATATTAGCCTAGTCTAGAAAATGTTTTTTACCAAAAACAAAACCGCACATATTGCTATGTACGGTTTCTGGGCGTTCCCTTATAGGTTCGCGTCTAAGAATTCTTTCAGTTGAGTCTTAGATAGCGCACCAACTTTGGTTGCTGCAACGCTACCATCTTTAAACAGAAGAAGCGTTGGAATGCCACGAATACCAAACTTAGGCGGAGTTCCCGCGTTGTGGTCGATATTCAGTTTACCGATAGTGAGTTTGCCTTCGTACTCGTCTGCGATTTCATCAAGAATCGGCGCAATCATCTTACAAGGACCACACCATTCTGCCCAAAAATCAACAAGAACCGGGCCTGCAGCTTTGATCACATCGTTCTCAAAACCTTCATCAGAAAGCTGCAAAATTTTATCACTCATCATCCACTCCAATGTGTTTTTCTGAACTGGTTGCATACTAACCAGTAAATAGATGCTCTATTGGAATGTATTTACTTCCGTATTGCAAGCCTAAGCTGATATTCTATACCTATGAAAAAGACGCATATCACAGAGCAAAAGTTCGCCGACTTCGGTTTACATCCGCAAGTCATTGAAGGATTGGGAAAAAAAGGGTTCGAATACTGCACCCCTATCCAAGCCTTGGCGCTGCCGGTACTGCTCACCGGCCAAGACATCGCAGGCCAGGCCCAGACGGGTACTGGTAAAACGCTCGCGTTTCTTACTGCTACTTTCCACCATTTATTGACTACACCAGAAATTGAGGGCCGTCAGCCAACGCAACCTCGTGCGATCATTATGGCTCCGACCCGTGAACTGGCGATTCAAATCTATAACGATGCCGAGCCTCTGATTGCCAGCACCGGTATTAAAGCAGCGCTTGCTTATGGCGGCGAAAGCTACGACAAACAGTTGGCGAAACTGCAAGACGGCGTAGACGTGCTGATCGGCACCACTGGCCGTATCATCGATTTCTACAAACAGCGCGTCTTTAACCTCAACAACATTCAGGCTGTGGTACTGGATGAAGCCGACCGCATGTTCGACCTTGGCTTTATTAAAGATATCCGCTTCCTGTTCCGTCGTATGCCGGAGCCGAAAGACCGTCTCAACATGCTGTTCTCAGCGACGCTGTCTTACCGCGTACAGGAACTGGCGTTTGAACACATGCACAATCCTGAGCACGTGGTGGTGGAGCCAACGCAAAAAACCGGTCACCGTATTAAAGAAGAGCTGTTCTACCCATCGAATGAACACAAGATGGCGTTGCTGCAAACTCTACTTGAAGAAGAATGGCCGGATCGCGCGATTGTATTTGCCAACACCAAGCACCGTTGTGAACAAATCTGGGGCCATCTGGCTGCCGATGGTCATCGCGTAGGCCTGCTGACTGGTGACGTTCCGCAGAAAAAACGTGAACGTATTCTTGAGCAGTTCACAAAAGGCGAAGTGGACGTTCTGGTAGCTACCGACGTCGCGGCTCGCGGCCTGCACATTCCTCAGGTAACACACGTATTTAACTACGACCTGCCAGACGATTGTGAAGACTACGTTCACCGTATCGGCCGTACTGGTCGTGCAGGTGCCAGCGGTCACTCAATCAGCTTCGCTTGTGAAGAGTACGCGATTAACCTGCCAGGCATCGAAGAGTACATCGAGCATGCGATTCCAACGTCTGAGTACGACCCGTCAGCTCTGCTGACCGATCTGCCGAAAGCGCTGACTATGCGTTCATCGCAGCAACGCCGCACCAACACCGGCGGTCAACGCAACAACAATAACGGCAACCGTAAATCTCAACGTCGTCCGCGCTCACCTCGTCCGCGTCAGAACAAGGATTCGTAAGCCGTCTATGAGTCAAGCCGTTTCTTCACCGCTGTATGCTGCTATCGACCTCGGGTCGAACAGTTTTCACATGTTGATTGTGCGCCATATTGATGGCAGCGTTCAGACTATGGCAAAAATCAAACGCAAAGTGCGTTTAGCCGCTGGTCTGGATGAAAACAATGCGTTGAGCTTCGAAGCGATGCAGCGTGGCTGGGACTGTCTCAGTCTGTTTGCTGAGCGCCTGCAAGATATTCCTGATGAGAATATCCGCATTGTCGGTACTGCCACACTGCGCACAGCTACGAATGTCGATGCGTTTCTTAACAAAGCGAACGCCATTCTTGGTCACCAGATAGAGGTGATCTCCGGCGAAGAGGAAGCGGCCACGATTTACAAAGGGGTCGCCCACACCTCCGGAGGCATGGGCCGTCGACTGGTGGTGGACATTGGCGGCGCCAGCACCGAGCTGATTATCGGTGAAGGTTTTGAAGCCAAAGCCCTGACCAGCCTGAAAATGGGCTGCGTTACCTGGTTGGAACGTCATTTTAAAGACCGTCAGCTCAATGCGACCAACTTCAATAACGCCATTCATGCTGCCAAGCAGATGCTGGATCCCATTCTGGAACAGTACACGCAACTAGGCTGGAATGTGTGCGTTGGCGCCAGCGGAACGGTACAAGCGCTGCAAGAGATCATGTTGGCGCAAGGCATGGATGAGGTGATCACGCTAGCCAAGCTCAAGCGTTTGCAAAAGCAAGCCATGCTGGCCGATCACCTGGAAGAACTGGAAATTGAAGGGCTGACGCTGGAACGGGCCTTAGTCTTTCCAAGCGGCTTGTCTATTCTGATCGCGATTTTCGAATCACTCAATATTGATGCAATGACACTGGCCGGCGGCGCGCTGCGTGAAGGTTTGGTGTATGAAATGGTCGAAGGTCTGCGTCAGGACGATATTCGTGCCCGCACCATCGCCAGCATTCAGAACCGCTACCAGCTCGATACCGCGTACGGGGAACAAGTGGCTACGTTGGCCGCCAAACTGCTGGCTCAATGCGGTGGTGAAGAGTGGATTAGCGAACCGCAGGCGGAAATGTTGCTGAGTAGTGTGGCGCAGCTACATGAAATCGGGCTGTCTATCGATTACAAAAAAGGCGGCGAACACAGTGCTTATCTGCTCCAACATCTTGAGCTACCAGGCTACACCCGCGCGCAGAAGCATTTTATCGCGGAACTGGCACGTCGCTATCGTGAACAACTGACTTCGCTGCCAGAGCAATACGCCCTGTCCGGCACCAGTGGTAAACGCGTACTGCGTCTGTTCCGTCTTGCCGTTTTGCTCAGCCATCGCCGCAACGCCGCGCTGGAGCCTCAGGTAACCTTGGTTGCGGAAGGCGACAAGCTGACGTTAAGTCTCGATGCCGATTGGCTGGAGCAAAATCCGCTCACCCACGCGGAACTGGAGTTGGAAGCCAACCGCCAAACTGATATTGGCTGGCCGCTGACCATCAATACGCTGTAAAAAAACGCCCATTCAGGGCGTTTTTTATTTCGCACTCATAGGCTTATCCGACACGATTGAGCATCGCGCGCAGTTTTATCGGTTTAACGGGTTTCGCAATAAAGCCAAAGCCGTTGGATTTAATCCCATCAAGAATATCCGCGCTGCGATCAGCACTGATGATAATGCCCTCAAAGCAGTCGCCCAAACGCAAACGGCATTGCTGCAAGACTTCTAATCCTGTGCGGCCATTGTCGAGTCGGTAATCGGATAAAATCACATCCGGAATCCACTGATTATCGAGCGCTTTCAAACTGCTCACCAGATCGGTGGCGGTTTTCACTTCGCAGCCCCAGCGCTCAAGTAAATCCCGCATGCCCACCAGAATGTCTTCTTCATTATCCACGCACAGCACACGCAGATAACTGAGATCAGACACAGCCTCGGCCACCGCCACAATCGGCGCTTCTTGTACCACTGGCTGTGATTGTTCCAGCGTCAGCGAAAATACGCTGCCGCGTCCCGGCCAGGAGCGCATGGAGATCTCATGTCCCAGCACATGGGCGATACCTTTAGAGATTGCCAACCCCAGCCCAAGTCCTTGGTCGGAACGCACCTGACCGCCACGGTTGAACTCTTCAAAAATCTCCTGCTGTTTGTCTTCTTCTATGCCGATGCCGTTGTCCCACACGTCAATCCGTACTTTGCCATTAATGCGGCGTACGCCGAGCAACACTTTACCTTTCGGATTATAGCGAAACGCATTGGTCAGGAAATTCTGCACCACACGGCGCAGCAACTTAGGATCTGAGCGTACATATAAAGAAGAGGGCACCATGCAAAAGTCGACACCTTGCTGGCGCGCCAGCGCGCTGAACTCGGCATTGAGATTGGCCAGCACATCTTTAATCGCAAAGCTCTGCGGATGAATCTCCAGCTTGCCCGATTCAAGGCGGGAGATATCCAGCAAATCGCCAATTAAGTCTTCCGCCGCACTCAGCGCACTTTCGATATGGTGCGACAGGCGTTTCACTTCATCGTCTCTGGCGACTTCGGCCAGAGACGAGGCAAACAGGCGCGCAGCATTGAGGGGTTGCATCAGATCGTGACTGACCGCAGCCAGAAAACGCGATTTGGACTGCGATTCTCGTTCCGAACGTTGCGTGGCGGAGACCAGCTGTTTGTTGAGTTTTTCCAGCTCACGGGTTCGTTCGAGTACCCGTTCTTCGAGATTTTCATTGGCTTCTTTGAGCGTCTGCTCGGCATCGCGGAACACAGTAATATCGGTGAAGCTCATGACGAATCCGCCGCCGGGCATCGGGTTACCCTGCACTTCAATCACACGGCCATCGGGACGCACACGCGATGAAGTATGACGAGAGCCCTGCTCAAGGTGGTACACGCGGCGGCGCACGTGGTCTTCCGGGTCGCCGGGGCCGCACAGCCCTTGCTCTGCGTTATGGCGAATCACATCTGCGATTGGCCGGCCGACCTGAATCAGGCCGAGCGGGAAATCAAACAGCTCAAGATAACGTTGGTTCCACGCCACCAGGCGCAGCTGTTTATCCACCACGGCGATGCCCTGTCCGATGTGTTCAATCGCCCCTTGCAACAGTCCGCGACTAAAGTCGTACAGCTCCGAGGCTTCATCAACAATGGTGGCGACCTCTTCAAGCTGCATGTTGCGGCCCTGCAGCGCCGAAGTCAGCACCAGTTTGGCCGAAGATGCACCAAACACCCCGGCGAGTACCCGTTCGGTATGTCGAATAAGCGTAGATGGCGCCTGCTGGTTGGGCATCAGGGTTTCACGTTGCTGTCCCCAGTATTGAGTGAAGGCAGCACGCACCCGAGTACGACCGACAAACCGCGACGCGAGCATTTCCAGTTCGCCCACCGTCACTCGGCTCTGATACAGGCTCATGTTTTCATTTTCAGGCAGCGGCGTACCGACAAACGCCGCCGATTGCAGCCGTTCACTCAGGCTTGAGCGTGTTCCCCACGACACCAGCACGTAACACAGCGCATTGAGCGATACGCTGAGGATCATCCCCCAGTCGGAATTTTTCAGCCCCATGCTGCCCAGCACATCCAGCGGTGTGATCAACCATAACAAGATGTTGCTCTGTTCATCTCCGGCCAACATGTTGGTGGCGGTCATCAGGGTAATCAGCCACAGCGTAAAACCAACCGCGAGGCCGACATACACCCCTTTACGGTTCCCTTCGCGCCAGTACATCCCGCCAATCAGCGCCGGCGCAAACTGAGTGATCGCCGAAAAGGAGAGAAAACCAATTGCCGACAATGACGGAATGGTATCCAGAGCGAGGTAAAAGCCCCACGCTCCCAGCAATAACAGCAGGATCAACGTGCGGCGAATGATCACCAGCAACCCGGAAAAGTGACGGTGGTTGCGCTGAGACAGCCGCATGCGGCGCAGCAATAACGGCATCACCAAATCATTGGACACCATGATTGCCAACGCGATGGTGGAAACAATCACCATGCCTGATGCCGCCGACGTGCCTCCGAGGAACGCCAATAGCGCAATATCTTCAGCGCCGACCGACATCGGTACACTAATCACAAACGTATCCGGTGACGTGCCGCCAAGCAGGCTTTGCCCGACCCAGGCAATCGGCAATACAAACAGCCCCATCAGGATCAGATAAATCGGAAACAGCCAGCGTGCAGTATGTAAATCCTGAGCTCGCTCGTTTTCCACCACCATGGTGTGAAACTGACGCGGCAGACAGATGATCGCGATCATCGTCAGCACCGTGTGGATAAACAGGGTCGGCCAGTTTGGCGCTTGGTAAGTTGCCCGTGCTGTCTCAATCAGGTTGACACTGTCGTTGCTGAACGCCAGAAACAGAATGAACAGCCCGACCACCAAGAAAGCCACCAGCTTGACGATCGACTCAAACGCGATCGCCATCATCATGCCACGGTGATGTTCGGTGTTATCGATATGGCGGGTACCGAACAGCATGGTGAACAGCGCCAGCGCCAGTACCACAAACCAGGAAACATGATCGTCCTGATACCCAAACTGCTCACGCAGATCCGGAGCAACGATGTTGAGCCCCATAGTGATGCCGCGCAGCTGCAACGCGATGTAAGGCAGGATCCCTGCAACCGCAATCAGTGTGACCGCAACCGCCAGGCCTTGGGATTTACCGTAACGCGCACCGATAAAGTCGGCAATGGAAGTGATGTGTTCGCGCTTGGCGATCAGAATCAGCCGGGCCAGAATACGCCAGCCAAAGGCGAACACTAAAATAGGGGCAATATAGATGGGCAGAAATGACCAAGGGTTGGCACTTGCCTGGCCGACCGTGCCGTAAAAGGTCCACGATGTACAGTACACCGCTATCGACAGACTGTAGATCCACGGACGCCATTTCGCCAGCCAGCGGGTCTGCCGGTCACCATACCAGGCAATTAAAAACAGTACGCCCAGATACATGAGCGACACGGGTATCACTAACCATCCTTGCATTGCTTATCCTTGTTGCTGCACCGCAGTGACAAAAAAGTCCCTTCCCAGCGCAAGGCATAGTGAAGAGACTTTTATTAAACAAAGGATTAGCGAATTGCTCAATCAGCCAGCATTAAATCTGTGCTTCAGGCTCCGCTTTCTGCATTGAGACCGAGGTTTGCGGCTGTTCGACTTTCACCAGCAGCGCCAGCAGTCCCATCGCCGCCATCGCCCAGAACACTGATGCACCCCAGTGTTCGTATCCCCAGCCACTGAGTGTTGTCATCAGCGCAATGACGGCCCCCAATGGAATAGCGTTATACAGAGCCTGCAACGCCACCATTTTGTTCTGCGGTGCGTGCTGGATGTACTGAATGGCGGCAATGTGCGCCATCGCAAACGTCACGCCGTGCAGCAGTTGAATCGCTACCAGCGCAACAATCGCCGTGGTCGAAGCCGTCATGCCCCAACGCGCCATCACGCCCAGTGAGGCAATCACAAACAGCGTACGCAGACTCCAGCCGGAAAACAGACGCTTGCTGAATGCAAACACCAGCACTTCCGCCACCACGCCCAGGCTCCACAGATAGCCAATCACATCTTCCGAGTGACCCGCCTGTTTCCAGTAGATTGAACTGAAACTGTAATACGCCGCATGACTGCCTTGAATCAGGGCCACCAGCAACAGGAACTTCAGCACCGGCCATTCACGCAATAATGACATCAGTTTGAGACGCTCAGCATGCTCATGATGCTCGGTCACCGGCATCGGATTGGGATTACGCAAACTGATAATGAGCGAGACAAACACACCAAACAGCGCGGTATACAGAATCATGGTCGCGCCGTAATGCGCAACCAGAAAGCCCACCACGGTTGAACCGGCGATAAACGCCACCGAGCCCCACAGACGGGTACGGCCGTAGTCGAGCATTTTACGTTTGGCGTAGTAGTTAGCCATCGCATCCGACAGCGGCACCACCGGACCACAACAGAGGTTAAACAGCACGGTAGCCAATGCCATCAACCAGAAACTGCCGCCGGTAAAGAAATGAAACGCAACAAACAGCAGCGCAGCCAGACTCAGCCAGCGTAGCGCAGGGAGCAGCAGCTCCGCTTTGTGCACGCGCGGCGTGATCACCAGATTGGCGACACAACGGGTCGCAAAACCAATGCCGACCAACACACCGATATCGGTCGCTGACACGCCCTGGTCGGCAAACCACAGCGACCAGAACGGCAGATACACGCCGTAAGCAAAGAAGAAACCGATAAAATACTGGGATATCCATCCAAAAGGTGAAGGGTTTAGCATTAGTGATCCTAAAATGAAACCGTCGTTAAAAGCGTGGGTATTATGCAATGAGTCCCGTTGGCGAAAAAGGGATCTTTGTTCAACGCACTGTTTCCCTATTCACACGTAATCCGTTTGGCGGTCGCTTCCATTAGACCAAAGTCGTCTGGAGGCCGGAAAGAAATTCGTCACACTTACCATAGATGATTCTCTAAGGTGAGCTTGCGTCATGCCGGATAAATTCAACATGCAGTCCCCGCCATTTGACCGCCTGACGGCCAGTCAACAGCAATACCTGCGCGCCTCGTTGGACGTCGCCTATTTTCGTGAGCGTGAAGTGATTCTGCACAGCGGCCAGCCGTGTGCGCATCTGCATGTGTTAATCAAGGGAACCGTGGAAGAACGCTCCGCTGACGGCAAAGAGATTTACGCTCATTACGCCAACGATGACCTGTTTGATGTCCGGGCGATCTTTGAAGGCAACACCAAGCATCATTATGTCGCGCTGGAAGATACTCTCAGTTACCTGTTGCCCCAAAGCGTATTTCTCGAGCTGTACAATGAAAATGGTCAATTTGCGGCGTACTTCGATAATAATCTGGCCAAACGTCAGGAATTAATCGAAGCGGCGCAACAACAGAAAAATATCGCCGAGTTCATTCTGACCAAAGTCGATCAATCGATTTACCTGTCGCCGATGCTGCTCACTCCGGATCAGCCGCTGCAGGCCGTCACTCAAATGATGAAAGACAACGGGGTAGATGCCGCTTTAGTGCAACTAGCCGAAGGCGACCCCAGACTGCAAAACAGCCATGCCCATCCCTACGCCATCGTCACCCGGACTAACATGCTGCATGCGGTGATGCTGGACGGATTTGCCCTCGATACTCCCGTGGGGCAGATCGCGACGTTTCCGGTCCTGCATGTCGATGAAGGGGACTTCCTGTTCAATGCCATGGTGATGATGACCCGCCAGCGCGTCAAACGCCTGATGGTGTGCGAAGGCAACCAAGCGGTCGGCATCCTGGACATGATTCAGATCCTCAGTGCTTTCTCAACCCATTCCCATGTTCTGACACTGGCGATCGCCCGTGCTTCGAGTGTTGAGGAGTTGGCGCTGGCATCCAACAAGCAGCGCCAACTGGTGGAGAGCCTGCTTAGTCGTGGCGTACGCACCCGTTTTGTGATGGAACTGATCTCGGCGGTGAACGAACAAATCATCGAAAAGGCATTTGAACTGGTGGTGCCCCCTGCGCTGCATGATCACTGTTGCCTGATTGTGCTTGGCTCGGAAGGACGCGGGGAACAAATTCTCAAAACCGATCAGGATAATGCCCTGATCATCAAAGACGGGCTGGAATGGCATCAGTGCCAACCGATCATGAACGAGCTGTCTCACACCTTATTGCAACTGGGATACCCACTCTGCCCCGGCAAAGTGATGGTCAACAACCCGAAATGGGTTATGTCGCAAGCGGCCTGGAAGCAGACTTTAACCGACTGGGTCAAGGCCGCCCGATCCGAGCAAGTGATGGACATCGCCATCATGGCCGATGCCCATGCCGTTGCGGGCAACAAAGAGCTACTGACCCCGGTCAAACAACACCTCCATCATCTGATGGCCGATCAGGAGCTGATTCTGACCGAGTTTACGCGTCCGGCGCTCAACTTCTCAGTGCCGCTGACCCTGTTTGGTAATGTGAAGAACTCTAAATCTGGCCTCGATATCAAACAGGGAGGAATCTTCCCCATCGTGCACGGCATTCGTGCTCTGAGCCTCGAACACAACATTGAGGTCAACAACACGTTTGAACGCATCGAAACTCTGGTCAAACGTAAGGTGTTAGAACAAGAGACTGGCGATAATCTCAGTGAAGCACTCAAGCAGTTCTTTAAGTTGCGTCTCGCCCAGCAACTCAGCAACCAGCACAGCGCCAACACGCTTGATTTAAAACAGCTGGATCGGGCAGAACGCGATTTACTGCGCCACAGCCTGCATGTGGTGAAGAAGTTCAAGCAGTGGCTGGGTTACCACTATCAGATTCGGGACTGAGCGATGAACTGGATTGCCCGCCAGTACTGGCATTACAAGCTTCGCGGTTCACCCTATCAGGCACTGTTCACCGCGCCTGGCGAACAGGAATATGTCTCGCTCGATTGTGAGACCACCAGCCTAGATCCCAACCGCGCGGAGCTGGTCACGATCGCCGCCACCAAAATCATCGGCAACCGCATTCTGACCAGCCAGCCGTTTGAAGTGCGGTTGCGCGCACCACAATCGCTCGACTCAGGCTCAGTGCGTATTCACCGCATGCGTCATCAGGATCTTATCGATGGCATCAGCGAGCGCGAGGCATTAACCCGATTGCTCGATTTCATCGGTAATCGTCCGCTGGTCGGCTATCACATCCGCTACGACAAAAAGATTCTCGATATTGCCTGTCGGCGCCATCTTGGCTTCCCGCTACCCAATTCTTTAATCGAAGTCAGCCAGATTTATCATGACAAGCTGGAAAAACATCTGCCGAATGCCTATTTCGACCTCAGTCTGGATGCGATTTGCCGTCATCTGGATTTACCACTGCAGGACAAACACGATGCGCTGCAGGATGCGATTGCCGCCGCTCTGGTGTATGTCCGTCTGACCAATGGTGATTTGCCCACGTTTAGATCCTCATCTCACCATGTGTCTTAACCCTTACACACAAATTGTGTTGTGCAAGCTTAGATCCACTTCTCAAAAACCAGCTTAACTGCCTATTTTCGCACAACAAATCGACCATTCATCCTAAAGTCTAATTGTGAAAAAACCTCCCCTGACTAAGAGTTATAGGCATATCGAATTTCCTCCCTCGTGTTTGAAACGCGGTGTGAAAGGGAAATTTGCTGTATTCACAAGGAGAATATGCAATGAGTGAAGCCCACATTTATCCGGTTAAAGAAAACATTAAAGCGCACACCCATGCCGACAACGATACCTACCTGGCGATGTACCAACAGTCAGTATCCGATCCGGAAGGGTTCTGGAGCGAACACGGTAAGATTGTGGATTGGATTAAGCCATTCACCAAAGTGAAACACACCTCTTTTGATACTGGCCACGTCGATATTCGCTGGTTTGAAGACGGCACCCTGAACGTGTCGGCCAACTGTCTTGATCGCCATCTGGCGGAGCGTGGCGACGATGTCGCCATCATCTGGGAAGGTGATGACCCGGCCGATGATAAAACGCTGACTTACAAAGAACTGCACCGTGAAGTGTGCCGTTTTTCTAACGCGCTGAAAGCTCAGGGCGTACGCAAAGGCGACGTGGTGTGTCTGTACATGCCGATGGTACCGGAAGCGGCTGTGGCTATGCTGGCATGTACCCGCATCGGCGCCGTTCATACCGTGGTGTTTGGTGGCTTCTCTCCAGAGGCACTGGCGGGCCGCATCATCGATTCGGATTCCAAGATTGTGATCACCGCCGATGAGGGCGTGCGTGGCGGCCGTGCCGTGCCACTGAAGAAAAACGTCGATGAAGCACTGACCAACCCGGAAGTGAAAACGATCAGCAAAGTGATCGTCTTCCAACGTACTGGCGGCAACGTCGCATGGCACGAACATCGCGATGTCTGGTGGCACGATGCTGTGGCTGCAGCCTCTGATATCTGCCCGCCAGAAGAGATGAAAGCGGAAGATCCGCTGTTCATTCTGTACACCTCTGGCTCAACCGGTAAGCCAAAAGGTGTCCTGCACACCACTGGCGGTTATCTGGTTTACGCGACCATGACCTTTAAATACGTATTCGACTACCAGCCAGGCGAAACTTTCTGGTGTACCGCGGACGTGGGTTGGATCACCGGTCACACCTACCTGATCTACGGACCACTGGCGAACGGCGCAAAAACCATTCTGTTTGAAGGTGTGCCGAACTACCCGAGCACGGCGCGCATGAGCGAAGTGGTCGATAAACACCAAGTCAACATTCTGTACACCGCACCCACCGCGATCCGCGCCCTGATGGCGAAAGGCGATGAAGCCGTGAAAGGTACCTCGCGCAGCAGTCTGCGCATTATGGGTTCAGTGGGCGAACCGATTAACCCGGAAGCGTGGGAGTGGTACTACAAAACCATCGGTAATGAAAAATCACCGATCGTCGATACCTGGTGGCAAACCGAAACAGGTGGCATTCTGATCACGCCACTGCCAGGCGCAACCGCGCTGAAACCTGGCTCGGCGACACGTCCGTTCTTTGGTGTGCAGCCAGCCCTGGTCGACAACATGGGCGAAGTCATTGACGGCGCAGCAGAAGGTAATCTGGTCATTCTCGATTCATGGCCGGGCCAGATGCGTACTGTGTACGGCGACCATGAACGTTTCGAACAGACCTACTTCTCGACCTTTAAAGGCATGTACTTTACCGGTGACGGCGCGCGCCGTGATGAAGATGGTTACTACTGGATCACTGGCCGCGTGGATGACGTACTGAACGTCTCTGGCCACCGTATGGGTACCGCCGAAATCGAATCCGCTCTGGTAGCGTTTGATAAGATTGCCGAAGCCGCTGTGGTGGGTGTGCCGCACGATATTAAAGGCCAGGCGATTTATGCCTACATCACCCTCAATGATGGCGTATATCCAAGCGCAGAGCTGCACAAAGAAGTGAAAGATTGGGTGCGTAAAGAGATTGGCCCGATCGCCACACCGGATGTGCTGCACTGGACAGACGCGCTGCCAAAAACCCGTTCAGGTAAGATCATGCGCCGTATTCTGCGTAAGATTGCCACGGGTGATACCAGCAATCTGGGCGACACCTCCACCCTCGCCGATCCAAGTGTGGTCGACAAACTGATTGCCGAGAAAGCACAGTTAGCCTAACTCTGCCGCAAATCTCTTGATGACCAAGCACCTTCCTCTGGAAGGTGCTTTTGTTTCTGCGCGTTATTACCCTGCCACCAAAGCCTGACTGAATGCCCTCTGTCGTTAGCACCAGCACGGAGAAAGCCCCGTCTGCTCTGCCGCTATCCTTCTATCGCCGTTTTCGCGCGAAAGAAATGTTATCGTGATGCTACGAGAGTCAAACAAAGTGATAAGACCAGTAAATTGCTGCCATTTGCTATGAATTAGCTATAATCTTGGTCAATTTAATAAAAACCGCGAACTTTTGACAAAAAAGTTGTGTCGAATAAGCGATAATATGGGAATATTCGCAATAACTACATAATAAAGGGAGATAGCAACACAATGGCAGCAAAATTACGCATTCTGGTTTTAAATGGTCCAAACTTAAACTTATTAGGTTTACGTGAACCGGCACACTACGGCTCACAAACTTTGGACCAAATTGTAGCGAATCTACAACAACAAGCAGAAAGCGCTGGCATTGAGTTGGAACATCTTCAGTCAAATCGCGAATACGAGCTGATTGAAGCCATTCACCGTTCATACGGCAAGGTGGACTTCATTATTATTAATCCGGCAGCATTCACTCACACGAGTGTGGCGTTACGTGATGCTTTGCTGGGGGTTGCTATTCCATTTATCGAAGTGCATTTATCAAATGTACATGCTCGTGAGCCGTTCCGTCATCACTCCTACTTGTCTGATAAGGCACAAGGTGTGATTTGCGGTCTTGGTGCACAAGGCTATGAATTCGCTTTGTCGGCGGCCATTCGCGCGCTGCAAACAAAGTAACCCCAAACACTCTGCAGCTCACTTGAGCTGTCTTACTCACAAGATAAAAGAGAAAGAAACAATGGATATTCGTAAAATCAAGAAGCTTATCGAATTGGTTGAAGAGTCTGGCATTGCTGAGCTAGAAATTTCTGAAGGTGAAGAGTCGGTACGCATCAGTCGTCACGGTGTCGCACCGGTTGCACCGATTCATTACGCAGCACCTGCTCCAATCGCAGCGCCAGCTCCAGTAGCTGCACCTGCGGCGGCTCCAGCAGCTGAAGCGCCAGCAGCTTCTAAAACTCCTGCGGGCCACATGGTTCTTTCTCCAATGGTTGGTACTTTCTACCGCTCTCCAAGTCCAGATTCAAAAGCGTTCATCGAAGTGGGCCAAACTGTGAAAGCGGGTGACACTCTGTGCATCGTTGAAGCGATGAAGATGATGAACCAAATCGAAGCAGACAAATCTGGTGTTGTTACCGAGATCCTTGTTGAAGACGGTCAGCCAGTTGAATTCGACCAGCCACTTGTTGTCATCGAATAATCGAGGCGCGTAGTTATGCTAGATAAGTTAGTCATCGCGAACCGAGGCGAAATTGCGCTTCGTATTCTTCGTGCATGTAAAGAATTGGGCATCAAAACTGTTGCCGTTCACTCCACTGCAGACCGCGATCTGAAACACGTGCTGCTGGCGGACGAAACCGTGTGTATCGGTCCTGCGAAAGGCATCGACAGCTACCTAAACATTCCACGTATCATTTCTGCAGCAGAAGTAACCGGCGCAGTGGCAATCCACCCGGGTTACGGCTTCCTGTCTGAAAACGCGGACTTCGCTGAGCAAGTTGAGCGCAGCGGCTTTATCTTCGTAGGCCCGAAAGCCGACACCATTCGCCTGATGGGTGACAAAGTGTCAGCGATCACCGCGATGAAGAAAGCAGGCGTTCCTTGTGTACCAGGTTCTGACGGTCCTCTGGACAATGACGAAGCGAAAAACAAAGCGCACGCGAAACGCATTGGCTACCCAGTGATCATCAAAGCCTCTGGTGGCGGCGGCGGTCGTGGTATGCGTGTGGTTCGCAGCGAAGCGGAACTGGTCAATGCTATCAGCATGACCCGTGCAGAAGCGAAAGCGGCGTTCAACAACGACATGGTTTACATGGAAAAATTCCTGGAAAACCCTCGTCACGTTGAAGTGCAAGTTCTGGCTGATGGTCAGGGCAACGCCATTCACCTGGGTGAGCGTGACTGTTCAATGCAGCGTCGTCACCAGAAAGTGGTGGAAGAAGCTCCGGCACCAGGCATTACTGAAGAGATGCGTAAGTACATCGGTGAACGTTGTACTCGTGCATGTATCGAAATCGGTTACCGCGGCGCAGGTACGTTTGAATTCCTGTATGAAAACGGCGAGTTCTACTTCATCGAAATGAACACGCGTATTCAGGTTGAACACCCAGTGACTGAAATGGTGACTGGCGTTGACCTGATCAAAGAGCAACTGCGCATTGCGGCGGGTCAGCCACTGTCGTTCACTCAGGATGACATCAAAATCCGCGGCCATGCGATGGAATGTCGTATCAACGCGGAAGACCCAGAGCGCTTCCTGCCTTGTCCAGGCAAGATCACCCGTTTCCACTCACCAGGTGGTATGGGCGTTCGTTGGGAATCGCACATCTACTCTGGCTACACCGTACCAGCGTTCTACGACTCAATGATCGGTAAGCTGATCACCTTCGGTGAAAACCGTGACGTCGCAATCGCACGTATGCGTAACGCGCTGGATGAGATGATTGTGGAAGGTATCAAAACCAACATTCCACTACAGCAAGTCATTATGAAAGATGAGAACTTCCAGCACGGTGGCACCAACATCCACTACCTGGAGAAAAAACTGGGCATTCACTAACCCGGTCTTCTTATCGCAAATGCCCACTTCGGTGGGCATTTTTGTTTCCCCCCGACGCTCAAACGGACTAGCCCTATAAAAACGGGCCAAATCTGCTACACTTTGCGCCAATTGAACGAACTGAAGAGAGCAAGAGCAATGCCTTGGATTCAAATTAAACTTAACGCGACCAACGAAAACGCTGAACGCATCAGCGACATGTTGATGGAAGAGACCGGCGCGTTATCCATTACTTTCCTGGATGCGAAGGATACGCCTGTGTTTGAACCCCTGCCGGGTGAAACCCGTTTGTGGGGCGATACCGATGTTCTTGCCCTCTACGATGCCGAAGCCGACACCTCATGGGTTCTGAGCCAAATTCGCGCCAGTAACCTGCTGGCGGACGATTTTGCCTACAAAGTTGAGCAAATTGAAGACAAAGACTGGGAACGCGAATGGATGGATAACTTCCACCCGATGAAGTTTGGCCAGCGTCTGTGGATCTGCCCAAGCTGGCGCGATGTGCCTGATCCAGATGCGGTTAACGTTATGCTCGACCCAGGTCTGGCGTTTGGTACTGGTACCCACCCAACCACAGCGCTGTGTTTAGAGTGGCTGGACTCTCTCGATCTGTCCGGCAAGACAGTGATCGACTTTGGGTGTGGCTCAGGCATTCTGGCCATCGCGGCAATCAAGCTGGGCGCAGCGAAAGTGATCGGTATTGATATCGACCCACAAGCCCTGCTGGCGTCGAAAGACAACGCAGCGCGCAACGGCGTCGAAGATCAAATCGAAGTCTACCTACCACAAAACCAACCTGAAGGCTTAGTGGCTGACGTGGTCGTGGCTAACATTCTGGCCGGTCCACTGCGTGAACTTTCACCCGTCATCAAGAGTCTGATGAAACCAGACGGCCTGCTGGCGATGTCTGGTGTCCTCAACACCCAAGCTGAAGATGTGGCGGATTACTACCGTGACGAACTGCACGTTGATCCTATCAAAGAGAAGGAAGAATGGTGCCGTATCACGGGTCGCAAGCAAGGCTAGATAAGACTTTGCGTGCTAATTGACTGAAAAATAGACCATTTACAAAATGTTTTTGTAAATGCTCAAATATTAGTCTTTTCACGCATCGAAAAAATGCGTAAAATGCGCGCCCTTGCTGGTATGAAGCTGTGAAGACGTTTTGAAAATCGGAAATTATCAACTTAAGAACAATCTCATCGTTGCACCGATGGCCGGTGTCACCGACAGACCGTTTCGAGAGTTGTGCCTCCGCTATGGCGCGGGGATGGCCGTCAGTGAAATGATGTCCTCCAATCCTGCGCTGTGGAAAACAGACAAGTCCAGAAACCGCATGGTACATGAAGGCGAATCGGGCATTCGCTCTGTACAGATTGCTGGTTCCGATCCACAGCTGATGGCCGATGCGGCCCAGTTCAGCGTTGAAAACGGTGCGCAAATCATCGACATCAACATGGGCTGCCCAGCGAAAAAAGTGAATAAAAAGCTGGCCGGTTCTGCGCTGCTGCGCTATCCGGATGTCATTGAAGACATCCTGAAAGCTGTAGTGAATGCAGTGAATGTTCCTGTAACACTCAAAACCCGCACTGGCTGGGACCCAGAAAACAAAAACTGTGTCCAAATCGCTAAACTTGCCGAAGACTGCGGCATTCAGGCACTGGCGCTCCATGGGCGAACCCGTACCTGCATGTACAAGGGTGAGGCGGAATACGACAGCATTAAAGCGGTCAAAGCGGCTATTCAAATTCCGGTCATCGCTAACGGTGATATCGATTCTCCGGAGAAAGCCAAACATGTGCTGGAGTACACCGGCGCTGACGCTTTAATGATTGGACGACCTGCCCAAGGACGTCCATGGATTTTCCAGGAAATCCAACACTATTTGGAAAACGGCACCACGATGCCTGATCTCCCGACTTCGGAAGTGAAAGACATCCTGCTTGGTCATGTGAACGCTCTGCATCAATTTTATGGAGAGTATTTAGGCCCTCGCATCGTGCGTAAGCACGTTGGGTGGTATCTCAAAGAACATGAACAGGCAAGTGAGTTTCGCCGTACCTTCAATGCCATCGACCTTGCAGCAATGCAAATCGAAGCATTAGAGGGTTATTTTGATAACGTTGCATCATAATTAAGAGAAGAGCTAGACCGAATATGTTCGAACAAAATCTGACTTCAGAAGCTTTAACAGTAACAACCGTAACTTCACAAGATCAAATCACGCAAAAGCCACTACGTGATTCAGTTAAAGCGTCTCTTAAAAACTACTTGGCTCAACTGAATGGTCAGGAAGTGACAGAACTATACGAATTAGTTCTAGCTGAAGTTGAACAACCACTACTGGACACCATCATGCAGTACACTCGCGGTAACCAAACTCGCGCAGCAACGATGATGGGTATCAACCGCGGTACTCTTCGCAAGAAACTGAAAAAATACGGCATGAACTAATACGTTCTGACCCTTTTTTATAAACCGAGCCTCTGGCTCGGTTTTTTATTGCCTACAAACTGCACGCCTTCTGATGCAAACACACCATGATTTCGTTGAAAACAAGACCCAAGTTGCAAGTTATTGATTGTTCACCTTAAGTCTCATTTACGCTCATTTCCTCCTTTTGTTACAGTGCACAGTGCGATTAATAATTCTTCAATAACAACATCGCCTCTGTTTAACAGCCTGCATTACAAGGAGTGATGCTCATGAATTTTTCCAGTCTGCGTCAGATCAGTATCCGCGCCCGCCTCTACTTGCTGGGTGGTACGATTACATTACTTTTGCTGATCCCATTCACACTGCTCGTGCAGGACTATCAGGATGACCTGATGGATGCCAAGCAAACCAAAACCCGCCATCTGGTTGAAAGCACCACCTCTTTGCTCAACTACTTTTATCAGCAGCAAACCAGTGGCGCCCTCACCGAACAACAAGCGCAGCAACAGGCCAAACAGGCCATTGCCAGTGCCCGCTATGGTGCTGATGATTACTTTTGGATCAACGATCTGACTCCAACCATGGTAATGCACCCATTTAAACCGCAGTTGGATGGCAAAGCCTTATCTGGCATTCAAGATCCCAACGGCAAAGCACTGTTTGTCGATATGGCCAATCTCGCCCGTGACCAGGGAGAAGGGTTTGTCTATTACCTGTGGCCGAAGCCGGGTGCCGAAGTCGCTGTCGAGAAAGTCTCCTACGTCAAACTGTTCAAACCCTGGGGTTGGGTGGTCGGTTCCGGTGTGTATATTGATGATGTGCAAGCGCTGGTCGCGACACGGATGCAGACCGTGCTGCTACAACTGGCGATGGCCATTGCGGTAATGTTTACCCTCGCCTACACCATCGGTCGAAGCATTACGAAACCCTGTCTGGCAACGCTGTATGCGATGGAAGACATTGCCAAGGGCGAAGGTGACCTTACCCGTCAACTCGATACCAGCGGCAGTGACGAGCTGTCGCGCATCGCACGCGCCTTCAACCAGTTTACCGGCAAGATTCGTCATATCGTTCAAGACATCGCACCAATCACCGAGAGTGTTACCGGCAGCGCTCAGGAGCTGACGCAAGTGGCACAAAGTGCCTCCGGTAAAGCGATGGAGCAGCAGCAGTCTGTCGATACCGTTGCTTCGGCCATGAACCAGCTGCACGCCAGCAATCAGGAAGTGGCAAATGCGGCGCAGGAAGCTGCAGTAGCCGCGCAAACTGCCAGTGCCAAGGGTCAGGAAGGCAGTCATGTCATCGCCAAAGCCTCCGGCTATATGGGCTCTCTGTCTGAGCTGCTGAGTAAAACCGATCGCGACACTCAGGCTCTGGCCAGAGAAACAGAAGAAGTGGGCGCAGTGCTGGAAGTGATTCGTGGCGTCGCCGAGCAAACTAACTTACTGGCGCTCAATGCCGCCATTGAAGCCGCCCGCGCCGGTGAACAAGGACGTGGCTTTGCGGTGGTGGCCGATGAAGTACGCACACTCGCGACCCGCACGCAAAGCAGCACCAATGAAATCGAACAGATCATCGCCAGCTTGCAGCAGCGCACTCGCGATGTGAGCGCGTCGATGGAGCAAACACAGCAGCAATCGAAAGCCACGCAAGAGCAAGCGGATTTGGCTCAGCAGGTTCTCAATGCGATTGATCAGCAGGTCAGCACCATTCTGACTCTCAATCAGCACATTGCTGAGGCGAGTAACCAACAGTCGCTTGCCACCGATGAAATCAGCCGCAACCTGACGCAAATTGCCGATCACAGCACTCAATCCGCCGCACAAGCCCAGCAAGTCGCGGCTGCCAGCGAACTATTGATGGAAAACGGCCAGCAACTGATCCACAGCTTCTCAACGTTTAAGGTGTAACAGGAAGTCATGAGTTCAAAGGGCCGAAAGGCCCTTTGTTATTCCAGCGCTGCCAGAATGGAGCAATGGCTGGCGTCGTCATCTCGATGGCCACAGCAGGCATCATTGATTTTTTTCAGGGCGCTGCGAATACGCGTCAGCTCAGCAATTTTTTCATCGATTAACGCCAGCTTAGCGGAAGTAATCGATTTGACCTCCGCGCAGCTGTGCTCAGTCGCTTCCAACCGAATCTCAAGCAGTTCCTTAATTTCTTCCAGACTCAGCCCCAGCTCTTTGGCTTTGAGGATAAAACTCACCTGTTTCTGATTCTCTTCATCATACAAACGGTAACCCGAATCGCTGCGACCGGCTGGCGAGATCAGCGCATTTTTCTCGTAAAAACGCAGCGTATCGGTGGAAACTCCGCACCGTTTCGCCAATTCACCTATCTGAAACATAATTGTGCCTATTTACTCTTTGGTTACTTTTTTCGCTTGAAAAACCTGTTTTTAGCTATTATTTTTCCCATGCCAAACGATTGCGCGAGATCTTTTGTAATAAATTGGTTAGAATACGCGCCATCCAAACTCCTGGAGAAAAAGGTCTTTACCAAAACTGGCCAAGTTGTGATGCTATGCCATCACCCATGAACAATTTTGGCAAACATCTTTCGTCATTAACTCCGTGAATTTAAGGAAAATGGAAGCATGAATAACGCTCGTCCAATTCGCCGTGCACTCATCAGCGTATCAGATAAAACTGGCATTGTTGAGTTTGCAAAAGCGCTCTCTGAGCGCGGTGTCGACATCCTGTCTACTGGTGGTACCGCTCGCCTACTTGCCGAGCAAGGCATTGCAGTAACCGAAGTCTCTGACTACACCGGTTTCCCAGAAATGATGGACGGGCGCGTGAAAACGCTGCATCCGAAAGTTCATGGTGGCATTCTTGGCCGTCGTGGTCAGGACGACGATGTCATGAACACGCACGCCATTAATCCAATCGACATGGTGGTAGTGAACCTTTACCCATTTGCGCAAACCGTGGCCAATCCGAACTGCACCCTGGCAGACGCGGTGGAAAACATCGATATCGGCGGCCCGACCATGGTGCGCTCTGCGGCGAAAAACCACAAAGATGTGACCATCATCGTGAACGCGAGCGATTACGACCGCGTGATCGCCGAAATGGATGCAAACGACCAATCACTGACGCTGGACACACGTTTTGACCTCGCCATTGCTGCGTTTGAACACACCGCGGCTTACGACGGCATGATTGCCAACTACTTCGGCACCATGGTCCCGAGCTACGGCGAGAACAAAGAAGGCGATGAGGAATCAAAATTCCCACGCACCTTCAATCAACAGTTCATCAAGAAACAAGACATGCGTTACGGCGAAAACAGCCACCAAGACGCGGCTTTCTATGTGGAAGCAAACCCAGAAGAAGCATCGGTGTCTACCGCACGTCAGATTCAAGGTAAAGCTCTGTCTTACAACAACATCGCCGATACCGATGCTGCGCTGGAATGCGTCAAAGAGTTCGCAGAACCAGCGTGTGTGATCGTCAAACACGCCAACCCGTGTGGTGTGGCATTGGGCGGCGACATTCTGGAAGCGTACAACCGCGCCTACCAAACCGACCCAACCTCCGCATTCGGCGGCATTATTGCGTTTAACCGCGAACTCGATGCAGCAACGGCCACAGCCATTGTGGAACGCCAGTTTGTTGAAGTGATCATCGCACCAAGCGTCTCAGCTGAAGCGATTGACGTGGTGGCAGCGAAGAAAAACGTGCGTCTGCTGGAATGCGGCGAATGGCACAGCAAGACCACTGGTTTTGATGTGAAACGCGTCAACGGTGGCCTGCTGGTTCAAGACCGCGATCAAGGCATGGTGACACTAAGCGACCTGAAAGTGGTTTCTCAACGTCAACCGACCGAAGAAGAGTTGAAAGATGCGCTGTTCTGCTGGAAAGTCGCGAAATACGTCAAATCAAACGCGATTGTGTACGCCAAAGGCGACATGACCATCGGTGTTGGCGCTGGCCAGATGAGCCGCGTCTATTCCGCGAAAATTGCTGGTATTAAAGCTGCCGACGAAGGTCTGGAAGTGGCTGGCAGCGTGATGGCATCCGATGCGTTCTTCCCATTCCGTGATGGTATCGATGCCGCCGCAGAAGCGGGCATCAAATGCGTGATTCAGCCAGGTGGTTCAATGCGTGACGATGAAGTGATCGCCGCTGCGGACGAACACGGCATGGCGATGATCTTCACTGGCATGCGTCATTTCCGTCACTAATTCTTCGAGCCGTCACTTGGGAGCCCGTCAGCTTGGCCGAGCTCCTAATGATTAAGAGATCCGAATTTAAAATTAAGGAATTCATTTATGCGAGTTTTAATTATTGGTTCTGGCGGTCGCGAGCACGCGCTGGGCTGGAAAGTCGCGCAAAATCCTGCCATTGAAACCGTATTTATCGCTCCGGGGAACGCGGGTACCGCGCTGGAAGCGAAACTGCAAAACGTCAACATTGCGGTTGAAGATGTCGCGGGTCTGGTTGCCTTTGCACAAGACAACGAAATTGAGCTGACGATCGTTGGCCCTGAAGCGCCGCTCGTGATTGGCGTGGTGGACGCATTCCGCGCCGCTGGTCTGCCAATCTTTGGCCCGACTCAAGCCGCTGCACAGCTGGAAGGCTCTAAGGCGTTCACCAAAGATTTTCTGGCGCGTCACAACATTCCAACCGCCGCTTATGCCAACTTCACTGAAATTGAGCCTGCACTGGCTTATGTGCGTGAACAAGGTGCACCGATCGTCGTGAAAGCCGACGGTCTGGCCGCAGGCAAAGGCGTGATTGTCGCCATGACGCTGGAAGAAGCAGAAGAGGCCATCAAAGACATGCTGGCGGGCAACGCGTTTGGTGATGCAGGCAGCCGTGTTGTGGTTGAAGAGTTCCTGGATGGCGAAGAAGCCAGCTTCATCGTGATGGTCGATGGCGAAAACGTTTTGCCAATGGCCACCAGCCAAGACCACAAACGTGTCGGCGACCAAGACACCGGCCCGAACACCGGTGGTATGGGCGCTTACTCACCAGCACCAGTGGTGACCCAAGCAATCCACGATCGCGTGATGCAGGAAGTGATTTACCCAACCGTGCGAGGCATGGCGGCCGAAGGCAACCCATACACTGGTTTCTTATACGCAGGCCTGATGATCGACAGCACCGGCGCGCCAAAAGTGATTGAATACAACTGCCGCTTTGGTGACCCAGAAACTCAACCGATCATGATGCGCATGCAGTCTGACCTAGTTGAACTGTGTCTGGCGGCGATTGACGGCAAACTGGACCAAGTGGAATCGAAATGGGATCCGCGCGCGTCCATCGGTATCGTACTGGCCGCGGGCGGCTACCCGGGTGATTACGCCAAAGGCGACATCATTTCCGGCCTGCCAACCACTGAAGTGGAAGGTCAGAAAGTGTTCCACGCCGGCACCACCGACAAAGATGGCCACGTCGTCACTAACGGCGGCCGCGTTCTGTGTGCGACTGCACTCGGCAATACCGTTTCAGAAGCGCAGCAACGTGCGTACGAACTGGCGAAACAGATCAGTTGGAATGGCATGTTCCACCGCAACGACATCGGTTACCGCGCGATCGCTCGCGAGCAGGAAAACCAATAACTTCCAAAGTTGATTAGCAGAAAGGCGCCGTTAGGCGCCTTTTTTCTATTCGTAGTGTCCGTTCAAATGAGAACGTGATTATTCGCTGATCAGATTCGGACGACTAATGCAGTCGTGGTTATCATCAGCCAGCATCAGTAACTCTTCGACATACACTTTGTCGTTACGGATTTTGCCCAGAAAGGCGACATAGCTGTCGAGCGATGAGAGACGGTTGACTACAAAATTCGGTAAGGTTTGATTAAATTCAATCCTGCGATATTCTCGCCCGGTACAGGTTTCGAAAACCTCACCATCCCACACACCCTGAATCAATTCCAGACCCTGTGCATCCTGAGATTTGGTCATCTCTGCCAGAGCACTCGCCTGCTGCTGATAGTGCGACAACTGATCCTGATTAAGTGGCAGCACTTTACCGTCGACACGGTATTGCTGATACACCGCCTCACCATCTTTATTGAAGCGCAGCTGCACACGATAAGGGACTAAAGTTTGGTTCTTGGGCTGAACGCCTTCACGCACCACTTCTCGCACCTGGCCTTCATCCCAGCGATAGCTGGATTGATACCAGCCAAAGCGTTCAGACGAAACATAGTCGGCGGCGCTGCTGGGTTGATTCTGACGTTCGGTGTACCAATAGAAACTGGTGGCGTCTCCCATACTCTGACCACCCGTGTAGTCATTAATTTGCTCGAGATTAGCCGTCGGGAGAGAAGATGAGCATCCGGCCAGCAGGCCAAACGCAAAAATAGGAAACAGAAGTTTTTTCATAAAGGGAAAAACGCCGAGATACATATCTCGGCGTAGTATAGATTACTTCACTGAATCTTTCAGTGCTTTACCAGCGACGAATGCAGGTACGTTAGCTGCTGCAATTTTGATCTCTTCGCCAGTTTTTGGGTTACGACCAGTGCGTGCTGCACGGTGGTTTACTTTGAATGTACCAAAACCAATTAGTTGAACTTGGTCACCCTCTTTCAGTGCGCCTTCAACCGCGCCAAGAGTAGCTTCAAGAGCAGCTTTAGCCTGAGCTTTAGATAGATCTGCTTTCTCTGCGATAAAGTCGATTAATTGGGTCTTGTTCATTAGGTTTCCCTTCTCATAGGTTATCGAATTCAGTTCACTCTAAAGCATAAATGCCCCGTCTGGCAAAGGTTTGTCGCGTAACTTGTGCCTCTCTGACGTACTTTTAACCATAATATGAGTAATAACTCACAATTTGTTACCGATTGAACGAGGCGCCTGACTTGCTTTTAACGCAAAATGTCTCCAAATATTTCCGGTCAAACACCCGCTAAGCCTGATATATCAAGGTGTTTCGGAAATAAGATTGTTCACAATCAATACCGATGCGTAACAAATCCAGCACACTTTTTTGCGGAAAAACGTCATCAATCTGAATGTTTAATCGTTGGATAACACCATTAAGGAACCAGCATGTTTTTGCTTACGATATACGTCACTGTGGCGATTGGCGTATCGTTTATTTGTTCTGTACTCGAAGCCGTTTTACTCAGCCTGACGCCCAGCTATCTCGCCCAGCTCCGCCAGCAGTCACACCCGTCGGCCGAGAAACTGGCCCAACTGAAAGGCGACATCGACCGCCCACTGGCCTCTATTCTGACCTTAAACACCATTGCTCACACCATTGGTGCCGCAAGCGCCGGTGCGCAAGCCGCCGTTGTCTTTGGCAGCCAGTGGCTGGGGGTTTTCTCTGCCGTGCTGACGCTCGGTATTCTGGTGTTGTCTGAAATCGTGCCGAAAACTATTGGTGCAACCTATTGGCGCCAGCTCGCACCAGCCAGCGCCGTGATCCTTGGCTGGATGGTGTGGTGTTTGACGCCGTTTGTGTGGTTCTCGCAGCAAATCACCAAACGTCTGGCACGCAACATTGAAGTGCCGCGTCTGCGTGACGAACTGTCTGCCATGGCGCTGCTGGCCAACGAAAGTGGTGAACTGGCCGAAGGCGAATCGAAGATACTCAACAACCTGCTGGCCATCAGCGACGTGCCCGTCACTCAGGTCATGACACCGCGTACCGTGCTGTTTCGTGTTAATGCAGAACTGAGCATCAACGAGTTCCTGCTTGAACACCGCGATACGCCGTTTTCCCGCCCGTTAGTCTATAGTGAGGACAGCGATAACATCATCGGCTTTGTGCATCGCTTAGAGCTGTTCAAGCTGCAACAAAGCGGCTTGGGCGAGCAACAACTTGGCGCTGTGATGCGACCGATCCATGTGTTACTTAATACTCAAACCCTACCCAAAGCCTTTGCTCAGATGATGAAAAACCGTCTGCAGCTTTCCTTAGTGGTGGATGAATATGGCACCGTACAAGGTCTGCTGACGCTGGAAGATGTGTTTGAACACTTGCTCGGTGAGGAAATTATCGATGAAGCCGATAAGACCACCGACATGCAGAAACTGGCGACAGAACGCTGGGAAAATTGGAAAAAGCAACACGGTGTGATTGAAAGCCGTGACGAAGATGACCCGCAAGAGAACCGTAAATAAACCCTCTGCTTGCAAAGACAGCGCCCCTCGATAAGAGGGGCGTTTTTGATTGGCTAGTTCGCGTGCAATTGTCGGAAGTCGTGCCCTGTCGGCGCCTGAGCAACCCGCAGGCCAAAATCTGGCAACACGGCATACAAGTGGTCAAAGATATCGGACTGAATACGCTCGTACTCGACCCACGCGGTGGTATTGGTAAAGCAGTACAACTCCAACGCGATGCCTTCATGAGTCGGTGCCAGTTGGCGCACCATCAACGTCATACGCTGATGGATTTCCGGATGCGCACGCAGGTAACGCTCCAGATAGGCTCGGAAACTGCCCAGATTGGTCAGCCGGCGGCCGTTGATCAGACACTCTTCATCAAACTGCTGGCGATGATTGTACTGCGTGATCTCTTCCAGTTTGGTTTTGATGTAAGGTTCCAGCAACTTGGCCCGGGTTAAATGGCCAATATCCTGCTGAGACAGAAAATGTACGCTGGTCGCGTCAATCAGCACGCTGCGTTTGATGCGGCGCCCGCCCGAATCCTGCATCCCTTTCCAGTTTTTAAACGAATCGGAAATCAGTGCATAAGTGGGAATAGTAGTGATGGTTTTGTCCCAGTTCTGCACTTTCACAGTGGTCAGGCTGATATCAATCACGTCACCGTCGGCACCATACTTCGGCATTTCCAGCCAATCGCCAACGCTGAGCATCTTATTGGCCGAGAGTTGAATTCCAGCCACCAGCCCGAGGATCGGGTCTTTGAACACCAACATGATGACCGCGGTAAGAGCACCGACCCCACTCAACAGAATGAGCGGCGATTTACCCACCAGAATCGATGTGGCCAGCAGCGCCGCAATCACAAAGAAAACGATCTTCAGACTCTGCACAATGCCGCGCACGGGCATGTTGCGGCCAAGCGGCGTGCGTGACAGCAGCGTATCCGCCACGTCAAGTAGCGAAAACATCGCCAGCAAGGCAAACAGCACGATCCACAGCGCCACCAACGTCAGAATCCAATCACGGATTGCGCTCTCCGGTGACAGCCACATGCTGGTCTGAACCGCAATCAAAATGCCTTGAATGACCAAAGCAATCCGGCTGAACAACTTGCCGGCAAACAGCGCATGACGCCACACCGCCTCAGATTTGGCTGCGCGTCGTTTCAACCACGCGACCACTCCGCGATGCAATACGAGATGCACCACTACGGCAATCAGAACAATTAAGCCTAATGCTTCTGAAATCTTAAGAAACTGAGACATCTCAATACCAAACTGACTCAGCCAAGTCTCCAGAGACTGCAACATGTTTAACTCCTGCATTGGGAACAACGTGATACGCATCGTAACGCATTCTGCACTGCAGAACTGCGGCGGCAACAATTTATGACAATATTCGGACGCAATGAGGCGGTGACTGAAGGATGTTGTGGGTAAGGGAACGGATAAAGAAAAGGCAAGAGAGAGTCTCCTGCCTTGGGAAATATTACAATGACACGCCGATATTGCTGATGCAGTCGTCGCGCAGCTCCTGACGCAGATCTTTGATCAGATCGATATCGCGCTCACTTGCTTCACGCAGTGGTCGGTAGATGGCCCATTGCACATCCCACTCTTCGCACACGGCTTCGTTCTCTTTCTGATTGTCGTTGGTGATGGTTTCACCGGTTTGCGCTTCTTCCAGTTGCGCGACGGTTTGCACCGAAATCTGGCTGACTTTCTGCATCGATTCGTACAAATCATCGCGATCCAGCAGGCCATGCAGCGCCGTTGCGAGCGCTTCACACGAATCAATCGCAGGATAAACCGCGTACAGATCAAACTCGTCTGAGGTCGGGATCAGCTCTTCCAGCTTTTCCAATTGACGCTCAAAGTTAATCTTGGCGTTTTTCACCGTCATCAATTCCCAAATACTGTCGAGAATTTCACGGTAACGGCGTGGCTCAGCGAATTGGGTATGTTCACAGAACATGGCGTAATTCGGATACATGCGTTCACATAGACACGCCATAAAGGTAATCTGTTGCCAAGGTTCAAACTTCTCAAGGCGAAGTTGCAAAGGGTTCTGTAACCCATTTGATGTCTGTAACATGGTCACTCAATTCGTTGCGGATAAAGACAGCGGAAGTGTACTGGATAACCAGCAGGGAAAAAAGGCGCATCTATGAACAATTTCACTCATCAGCTGTACATTTTAACGGAGCACAATGACCTCTATCGCGACGCCATTGAAGCGCTGCAGCTGCCCGATCTGGTGATTACCGAAGATCGCAGTCAGGCAGACTTGTTACTGGCCGCACCGCCTATGGCCGCTCGCTGCCTGGAGGAATTTCCGCGTTTAGAGTGGTTGCAATCGGCTTACGCTGGCGTCGACGCCCTTATCACCCCGGCACTGCGCCAGGATTACGAGCTCACCAACGTGAAGGGCATCTTCGGCCAACAAATCGCGGAATACGTGCTCGGTTACACCATCGGTCACTATCGCCATTTCGCGCGTTATCAGCAGCAACAGCAGCATGCGCAGTGGCAGCCGCACTTATATCAATCGCTGACTGGCCAGGTGATGACCATTCTCGGCACGGGCTCAATCGGTGCCCATCTGGCTGATGTGGCTGCCGCATTTGGCCTAACGGTGATTGGCGTCAACAGCTCCGGCATTCCGCCCAAGCAAGGCGCCTTCAGTCAGACGTATCACATTAATGAATTACCTGCCGCACTCGCTCAGGCGAATATCGTGGTCAACACATTGCCCAATACGCCAAGCACGATTGGATTGTTGGGCCAAGAGACCTTGAGCCATTGCCAGCAGGCGCTGCTGTTCAACGTCGGTCGGGGCAAAACCTTAGTCGAAGATGAGCTGATTCCACTGATTGAACTTGGTCATATTCAGCACGCGTTTTTAGATGTTTTTGTCGCTGAACCGCTCGCCGAATCACATCCATTCTGGACACATGCGGCGATCACCGTCACGCCGCACATTGCTGCGCTGAGCTTTCCGCATCAGGTGGTGGAAATCTTTGCCGAAAATTACGCGTTATGGCGCAATGGCTTCCAGCTCAATAACCGCATTGATTTTGCCAAGGGGTACTGATGCTCTGTGATCTGCTGCGAGAAGTTCGTCAATGCCGGGTATGTGAGCCCGCACTGCCACTGGGTGCCAATCCGGTGATTCAGGCGCATGAAGAGGCGCGGATTTTGATCATCGGTCAGGCACCCGGTATTCGCGTACATGAAAGCTCGATACCGTGGAATGACCCGAGTGGCGATCGCCTGCGCCAATGGCTGAACGTGGACAAAGAGACGTTTTACAATCCGAAGCAGATTGCCATCATGCCGATGGGGCTGTGTTATCCGGGCAAAGGTAAGAGCGGCGATCTGCCGCCACGTAAAGAGTGCGCGCCGCTATGGCATCAGAAAGTGCTGGCGCAACTGCCCAACATCGAAATAACGCTGCTGATTGGTCAGTATGCGCAAAACTACTACCTGAAAGATAAACCATCCACCCTGACTGACACTGTCCGTCAATGGCAACGCTGGGCGCCACACTACATTCCTCTGCCGCATCCTTCACCACGCAATACCTTGTGGTTAAAGAAAAACCCGTGGTTTGAAGAAGAAGTGGTGACGTATATCCGCCAACATTTCCATACTCAGCTCAGCGCTCACTAGCGGTTCGGGTGTTATTCGATGACGTTGTAGCCTTTGTCACGCAGCAGTTGAGCGAACGCTTGCTTGGCCTCTTGTTCACCGTGGATTAGGTGCACTTCTTTTGGCTTCTCATCAATACCTTCGATAAATGCCAGCAGATCATCCTGGTCTGCGTGCGCGGAATAACCCGACATGACATGAATCTGAGCATTAACTTCAACCTCTTCCCCTTCAATCATCACCACTTTGTCGCCCTGCTTAATGGCACGCCCCAGAGTCCCTTCAGCCTGAAAGCCAGCGAAAATAACGTCGGTTCGAGGATCAGGAAGCAACGCTTTAAGATAATCAACAATTCGCCCGCCTTCACACATACCGGACGCGGCCACCACTATCGATGCCTCTCCGGTCGAAGCCAGTCGGTTCACCAAGGCTTCATGCGAGCGATAATCCTGAACCAGTACACACTGATCGAACGCCAGCGGATGACGATGCATTTCTAAACGCTCTTTGGCTTCTTCACCCCAGAGCTGTTTGAATCGACGATAAGACTCGGTGACTTTTTGTGCCATTGGAGAATCGAGAATGATAGGTAAATCAGCGTTGATCTGATGTTCATACACCAATTGCTCAATATCGAACAGCAGCTCTTGCGTGCGGCCAATACTAAAGGCGGGGATGAGAATCGTGCCACCATCGGCCAATGAACGATCGATGATTTCACGCAATTTGTTGGCGCGCTCTTCAACGCCATCATGATGGGTATCGCCGTACGTCGTCTCAATGACCAGATAATCTGCATGCATTGGCGGCACCGGATCGGGCAGTAACGGCGTGTTGCTCGGACCTAAATCACCAGAGAAGACAATCACTTCCTGATTCGGGAGTTGAATTTCAAGATAGGCGGAACCCAGAATATGCCCGGCAGGTACAAACTGGCACCGCAACATGACGCCGGAATCGGACTCAATCCGAAAACACTGTTCGTATTCAATCGGCTCAATCAGGTGGTCAATCTTATCCAGTACCACCTCCCGCTGCGCACGCGAGAATCCGGATTGTAACTTCATACCATCATCCAGCATCAGAGGAACCAATTCTGCCGTAGCCGGTGTGCAATAGATTGGTCCGGTAAAACCCGCTGCAATCAACCAAGGCAACCGACCGATATGGTCGATGTGCGCATGTGTCAGAATAAGCGCCTGGATGTGTTCAATCGGAAAATCCGGTTCGATATCCTGTACATCTTTGCCCTGAAACAGACCACAATCGACAAGAATCGCCAGATCATCAACAACCAGTTCATGACAAGAACCAGTCACCGTCTGTTTGCCACCATGATGTATGAGTTGCATGTCCTACTCCCATGTCTTTAAAAGTAAACACATTTAGGAGTAAGACACAGAAAATGAAGAAGGAAAAGCGCTGAGGAGAATAGATGAGAAATAGCACCAAGTTTACATATGAAAAGAGCAGAGACTTTCAATCTCTGCTCTTTCGAATCAGCTTTCTTTTCTGAAGGCAAATCTAATCAATACTATCGCTATACCAAACATTCCACCAAGTAGTGTACCCAAGACAACAATCAAAGCGCGTTTCGGCTTATCACGAGAAATAGGCTGTTCAACATTCTCCAAAAAGCGGAACGTTTGGAACTTAACATTGCGATCAATATGTAGATTATTCAACATATCCAGCTTAGCGTCGATTTGTTGCAAACGCGGTTCAATTACGCTTAGGTTCTTAATGGATTCCAGCACCTTCACTTTTTCTGATAGCGCCTTGGTACCCATATCTATTGAGAAAATTTCAGAACCATTGTTACTCTGGATTGGTGTCGTCACATCTGCCGCTTTGGCAATATCTAACGCATACTTTGCTCTTTCGGCTTCTACTTCAAGGCGGTTCTTCGCTTGTGACTCTAGGATTTTCTTTTGTTGCACTAGCTCATTGCGTTTTGAGGCAACAATAGCTTGCAAGTTGTTTAGCGCACCTTCTCGCTCTTTCTGGCTGATGTCATCAAGGTATTCGTTAAGTAAAGAATAACTACTTTCCTTCGTAGTTGACTGAAAACTCAGATTATAAGGTGACAGCTCTGCCTTTTTATCTTCAGCTTGTGCCACTATCTTTTCGAACCAGGTCGCGTAAAGCCGACGACTCGCATCCTTTCCTTCATCAGTCTCAGAGTTCGCAACACCAATAGCGGACTTATACTGTTGAAACTCTTCGCTTGAATCTAAAAACTCTCGCTTATTATTGTTTGAGTTATAGGCGTCGACAGCTCGTCTAAATAGAATCTCCGAATCAATCAAGTCATCAAGTTCTTTACTCACAAGAACTGTCCCATCTTCTTGATAAATATCAAATACCGGTTGAAACTGTTTCACTTGTTGTCGATATGCGGCAATATCTTGTGGCTGAGGCCCAGCTATTTTGGCTGTAGATGACCACCATTGTTGTGCCGTTAAAGCGTAGGCTGCGGCTAGCATCGCGATTACACACGTAGACACAACGATGGTGAGCTTACCTGACCATAGTGCAGCGAACAGATACCTAAAATCGATTTCATCGACGGGTTGCGAAGTGTTAGGAAATTGAGAAAAGCGATGCTCAGACACAGTAAACCTTTTAGTTATTAATACATTTGCGATTAACGGGTAATTTTTATAACTCTATCACAGTAATCTAAAGTAAAGAATGGCTTGTGGAGCTCTCATGATATTTTTAGATAGTGAAACCAATATATCGGTGAAAAACTAAAACGTCATGGATGGTGTAGTTAATTTCATCATCTATGGCTTTACAGACAAAACTTACCATATAATAGTTAATTTGACTAACTGCCTAAAATCAGCCATTACACAATTAAATGCACATCAAAATTGTTAGCTATCACTTTATACTGACTACGCGCCATTTATCGACACCATCAAAAATATAGAACTCAATACATAAAGAAGATAAAACAACTCAAGCATAGGTCAAGAGATGGATATAAACATCTCTAATAAAGAACTGAAGTGGCCACTTGGTTGTCATCATGTAAACGGCACCATACAAGATCTCCAATTCCATCGGTAGGATTAAAATCTGTTGGAGCTTCGAGCAACAGTTCTCTAATACGTTCGTGATTAAATTCGTGGCACGCTTTATCTAAGTCATTCAAATGTTTTTCAAACTCTACAAGTGTCAAATAACGCTCTTTAGCCGTCATGATTCTTTCATGCGCCGTTTCTTCTACGTTATCCCCTATCAACAACTCTTCATACAACTTTTCACCCGGACGTAAACCAGTAAACTCTATAGCAATATCTCCGTAAGGATGCTGTTCATCCTTTACTTCCAATCCCGAAAGCTGAATGAGGTTCACAGCCAGATCTGTAATCCGTACGGGGTCGCCCATATCAAGCACAAAAACATCACCACCTTTACCCATTGCACCAGCTTGAATCACTAACTGAGCAGCTTCAGGAATAGTCATGAAATAACGAATAATATCAGGATGAGTAACCGTAATCGGCCCTCCGGCTTCAATTTGGCGTTTGAATAGAGGAACAACCGACCCTGACGAACCAAGCACATTGCCGAAACGCACCATACAAAAGCGTGTACCTTTGCTTTTGCTCTTTTCCTGTTCCGCTAAAGCCTGCAAACCAAGTTCAGCCATACGTTTAGTCGTGCCCATTACATTGGTTGGTCTCACTGCTTTATCTGTTGAAATCAGAACAAAAGATTCCACACCAGCCTCTATAGCTGCCTGAGCCGTGTAGTAAGTACCGAAGACGTTGTTTCTAACACCTTCAACAACATTGTATTCAACCAAAGGTACATGCTTATAAGCGGCTGCATGATAAACGGTCTGTACGTTAAAACTTTTCATAGTCACCATTAAGCGATTAATTCGCTGAACAGAACCAAGTAAAGGAATAACTTCTACTGATAGCCCCTCATCTTGGATAAGCTGATTGAGCTCTCGATCGATTTGATACAAACCAAATTCTGAAAGTTCAAATAAGACTAATGCCTTTGGCTTATACCGCACAATTTGGCGACAAAGTTCAGAACCAATAGACCCCCCTGCACCTGTAACCATGACAACTTTACTTAAAATATTAGCTTCCATCAGGCTTTGTTGAGGTGTAACAGGATCACGACCTAGCAGATCTTCTATAGCCACATCTTTCAATTGATCGATAGACGCCTTTCCCTCGACGATATCTTTCATGTCAGGCACAGTCAGTACCTCAGCAGACAACTCCATCAATGATTCGAGAATTTTCTTTCTGCGCGCTCTAGAAGCACTCGGCACTGCAAGTAACACTTGTGTAACACCATACTTCTCAACCAAGTAAGCAGCACGACTAATATCATGTACCTGCATCCCCATAATCACGGTGTTCTCAAGGGTTTTATCATTATCGATAAAACCTGCCACCTTGTAGTTTTCTGAATTACGTAAAGCAATAGCGAGTTGACGCCCAGCCGAACCCGCCCCATAAATCAGTACTACTTTGCGACCTTTGCCATTAATCCCAGAAACCAATACACGCACAATCAGACGAGATCCACCACATAACAGACACAAAAAAGTACCATAGATAATTGGGAGAGAACGAGGGACTGGCGCATTAAAGTAGAAAGCGGCGATAGCAACTGACGCAGTAGAGATTAGGGTACCTACACTCACCACCGCCAAAGCATGGAAAGTGAGGTAGCGCAGGATAGCTCGATAGAGTCCTAGCTTCGTAAAAGCCAAGATCGTAACAATAACTACAGAACCAAGCAGATAGGGAATGGTATCTGAGTGAATGATCTCAAAATTCCCAACTCTAACCCAATAGGCACTGTAAAATGAAAAAATGATAAAAAACGCATCCACCAAAACGCTGATGATGCGCTTATTTACACGCGAAAGATTCCAGATAAAGTTCAGCCTAGCCATAATAATCGCTTCACACTTTCTAATTAGTCTATTTTTTATTTACTGCATCACCAGCACCACTCCCCGTTACTGTTTTGAGGATATAACGAAAGTAGTCCTTCAATGTCAGTGTATCAATCATCTTTTTGTCGGTTTGAGCTAGAAGTCTTGGGGTAGACATATCAATATTTTGAATTTGAGCCAGTCCAGTGATCCCTGGTAAGACATCATAGACTCCCAAAGCGTCACGTTCCGCAATCAACTCTTCTTGGTTAAAAAGGTTCGGACGAGGTCCAACTAAACTCATCTCACCTTTCAAAACATTAATGAGCTGTGGCAGTTCATCAAGCTTGGTTTTACGCAAAAAAGCGCCGAGCTTAGTAATTGAGCTCGCTCTCGCCAGATGAGAAGCCACTGATTGAGTATTGATTGACATCGTACGAAACTTAACCAACTTAAACGGTTTTTTGTTACGCCCGACGCGCTCTTGAATAAAAATTGGAGAGCCTGTATCAAACAAGCCAATAATGGTGACGATTAGCAACACAGGCCATAAGAGCAGTAAGCCCAAAAAGGCTGCAAAAAAATCTAATAGACGAATCATGCTTTACCACTGTTTTTCTTTGAATGTAAAAAGGCTTCAGCGGTTTGCTTAAAGCCATCACGTAGAGACTGGGGTGGCTTCCACCCTAATGTCTCTTTCGTATGAGAAATGTCAACCTGCAATGACCCAGTTAATCTATCCACGACCGCTGACTTGTTGAAGAGTTTCCCCGCTAACTTGTAGCACCAAACGGGGACTGGGAGCTGCCAAGTGGGTTTATTTAAAGCAATGGCCATTTCACGCACCATTTCAGAAGTCGAAATATCATGATCGTCAGAGACTAAGAAAACTTGATTTACTGCTTTAGGGTGGTCGATACAAGTAATAATGAGATCGACCAGATTATCTGTAGAAACCAAACTGCGCTTGTTTTGGGTGATACAACCAAATGGCAGTGGAATACCTTTTGAAACTAAGCTCATCAGCGAGGAAAAATTGGCTTTTACGCCAGGTCCATAGACTAATGGAGGACGAATAATTACTAAATCTAGCCCCGCTTCAGAAGCAATTTTTTTTAAGCCATTCTCAGCACGAAACTTGCTTTCCCCATACAAATTTTCTGGGGTTAAGGGTGCATTTGTACCAAAAGGTTCATCAGGAGCAGTTGACTCGCCATTTACTTTTATGGAACTAATAAAAATAAAACGCTTTACACCTGCTGACGCAGATTGTTCCGCCAATCTTAAAGTTGCATCGACATTCATCTTAAACAGATCAACGCTATCATCCACCCCATTTGCATTCGACATTGCAGCAATATGGATAACAACATCTTGAGCACTTAGGACATCCCGCAAATCAAAGTCACTTAACAAATCAACGTTTACAATATTGTCAACTAACTCAATGTGGCTACGACTTAAAATTATACAATTAAAATTAGGACGCTCATTTAAATAGTCTATTAAATAACCACCTATAAAACCACTAGCACCGGTAAGTAATAGATTCATATCGACCCTCTATATCAAACACTCTCAAAACCCAGTTATGAATACTATACTTTTCATAAACATTGTCGGGCAAATCGTTGTACTCAGATGAAGTAAACTCGCTGGATACTACTGGATCACTTCGGTCGACAAAACAGATATTGCTAGTATTAAAAATATCATAGTTTCTAACATCTACATTTGTTGTTATTAACTTTCGCCTAGCTCCAATCATTTCGATGGTGCGCATTGTTAAACCAACTTGCATAGGATGCTCAACATCTATGACATATTTTGACATTGCAATTACAGATCGTATCTCAGCCTGCGATAGTGGTTTAAATGAAATACTTTTAAATGGAACACCGTTAAGTTCGGTTGTAAAAATTTTCTTTAATACAAAGAGCAAGTAGCTAGGACAGTAAAAAAATAGAAAATCTGGTTTATCATACGCCTTCAATTGCTTGGCTATATTTTTTATCAGAAAAAAACGATCGCTGTGAATAGTACCTATAAAACAAGAGTTATAATGAGGATTGTTCTCATTCGAAGAATCAAGTATATAATCATTTATATAGAATAGAGGAACAAAAGAAATGCTATTATTTTCTCTAGAATCCTTAGGATCAAATGTACAAAAACGATCTGCAACATCGATCAAGCTTTTCGCATGAGGGCGATTACGAATAGAATCCCACATATAAATAACAACTTTAATATTAGGGTTAAGAGACTTAATTCTATTTACATGGCTTTCATCAATAGTTTCTGGTATCAACAGAAATAAATAATCGTAGTTTTTATCAGATGAAAAATTAATAACACGATCATAATAACTCTTAACGAAAAATGAGATAAGAAAGCTAATTTTCAATCTGAGAAGGATTTTTCCGATCGAGGAATTTAAAGGTCTTTCATTAAAAAAATCAACGTGCGCCCCCTGACTTATGAGTTCACTGCGTATTTTATCTTGGTATCCAAAAAAAATAGGGCTTATAAATAGAATCTTTTTACCATACAGTTCAGTCATACATTTAACCCAGCAAGAAAACTATCATTTATATAAACCTTTCTCTTTCATTTCAGCAATAGAACTGTCATATAAATCAGACTTAACTTCCTGCTGATTTACCCAAGAAGTAAATTTCTTTATCCCTGCATCAAAACTAATTTTTGGCTCAAAACCAAGCTTGGAATTAATCAACGTCAAATCAGCAAAATTATGACGTATATCTCCAAGCCTGAAATTACCACCAATAAATATATTGGAACTTGACTGATAAATATTTTTTAATGTTGTAGCAACCTTAATAACATCTGTGGAAACACCGGAGCCAACATTGAAAACTTGAAAGTTTGCCTCTTCTTTAAATATAGATAAAACAATAGAGTCAACAACATCGTCAATGTAAACAAAGTCGCGACTTTCAAGTCCATCTTCAAATATATTTATATCATTATTATTTTTTATTCTAGTTGAAAAAATTGACAAAATACCAGTGTAAGGATTTGATAAAGATTGGCCAGCGCCATAAACATTTTGAAATCTTAACGATACCGTTGGTACACCAATGCTCTTGCCTGTTATCATAAACATCTGTTCTTGTACTTGCTTGGTAACGCCATAAATTGAAGAAGGATGAATTTTACTATTCTCGTCTGTAGCTAGTAACTCAACGTCATTTGAACAAATAGGACACTTAACATTAAAATCCCCAAGCTTCATATCTTGTTCATTTCGTGCAGTAGGGTAGACGACACCATGCTGCTGACAGAGGTACTTTCCCTCCCCATAAATTGAACGCGAAGAAGCAATTATTATCTTAGTAAGACTATGTGGAGTATTTGTCACTAAATCTAAGAAAATTGAACTACCACCAATATTAACATCTGAATACTTTTTTATCTGGTACATAGATTGACCAGTACCTGTCTCTGCCGCCAAATGAACAACCGTATCAACATCGACTAAAGCAGACTCCCAATCAGCTCGAGATTCAACAGTCCCATGAATAAACTTAACTTTGCCTTTGATCGATCTATACAGTGGGGAAGCTTCAGGATTTTCACCATGAATTTGGGGTGATAAATTGTCTAAAACCGTGACTGCATGCCCTAGTTCAATCAATCTCAGTGCTAAATTAGAGCCAATAAAACCAGCACCACCTGTAATCAATATATTTTTACTCATTCATACATACCTAAATAAAATTACCAAAAGCGTCAGTTCTTTTCCAAAGTGAATCATTTGGATCATAACGCTTAATTATTTTTGCGGGAGCCCCTGCAATGACGCAATAGGATGGAAAGCATCCTCTAACTACGCTGTTCGAACCAACTATTACATGGTCACCCAATGTAGTTCCAGCTTGAATAGCAACGCCCATACCTATAAAGCAGTTTTTACCTATTTGCGTATGAGAAATTTTATTATTCTGCTCTAGGATAGGAGTGCCAATTTGTTCATATTCATGATCGATGTTTGTCACAAAAACACGAGCTGATATAACTGTACCGCTCCCAATAACCAACCGTGATGCAGAGGTTATATGAAAGGATTGGCCGATTGCAACATTATCCTCAATTATTATCTCCCCATCCCCATGTACTTCAATTCTAGAATTTGGAAATATTCGCACACGCTTACCTATTGACACTTTATTCAATCCCATAAAAAAAATAGGGAAAGAAAAATAAGTAGGGAACTGAATCTTTTTTAAAAAAAATGCCAAGAACAGAGCACTTAGCATCCATTTTATTTTAAATAGCATAAGTAATTTCACCGTAACTTTACGATAGTTATACGTCTAATGTGTTTGAAATAATAAAATAACTTAAATATTAAAGATGTAAGTTTCGATAATTTTTTATTTTTATACAGCTTATCTATAATGTATGTATTTCCTCGATACATTGCGGATAGATTACCAGAAAGCCCAGACTCTCCAAAATTGTTCTTTCCACCACCAGTCATTACTAATGACTCTGGCATGTAGTAAAAGTCACCAACCTCACATAACCTGACCCACAAGTCACCATCCTCAGCATGAGACATTTTTTCATCATATCCACCAACTTTACATAATAATTCCCGCTTTACAATTGCCGTAGATGTCTGAGGGAACATTTTTATAAGCAACTCAAATACAGTTGCCTTATGCAAATAATTTATTTTCCTTCCTAGAAGATATAATTTTTCATCGTTGCGCGCGCTACCAAGGAAATCGATATTAAACTTAGAATTGAAGATTACATCAAACTGCTTATTTAATTTGTTTGGCAACCAAATATCATCTGAATCCAAGAATGCTATCCAATCATATTTACAAGAATGGATACCTATATTTCTAGCACTTGACACACCACCATTACATTTAAATATGTACTTTATATCTTGTTCTTTGTGTACTTTAATAAAATCTAATATCAACTCTTCTGAATTATCGGTCGAACCATCATTAACAATGACTATTTCTTTTTTAAAATTAAACGATTCCTGATTAACTATAGATAGCAAACATTGAATAATTGAGGATGAAGAATTATACACAGGAACCACTATTGATATCATTTACAATATTTCCTTCCATTTGTTGCCTACTTGATGAGAATTCCAGTTTTTAGCTTTATGAAAACCTAAATGAGACATTTTTTCTCGTAGAGTGTAATTGCTCATTAGTTTGGATAAGGAACTCTCATATTCAATAACATTATCATCACTAACTAATATGCCATCGACATTGTTTTCAATAATATCTCTCGGACCAGAAGGACAATCAAAAGATATAACAGGCAATCCGAAAGACAATGCTTCAAGAAGGACCATGCCAAATCCTTCGCTACTTGAAGTAAGCGCAAAAATTGAAGCAGATGTATACAAATTCCTGACATCCTCTTGAGGCGGTATCACTTTCACACGGTCTAAAATATTTAACCCATTTATCTTATTATTTATTTCTTGCTCCAGCTCGCCGGTGCCTACTAGTATCAAAGTCCAATCCCTTAATGAACTGTTCTTTTTTAATATGTTACTCCATATTTCTAATAGCAACAACTGCCTTTTATCAGAAGTAAACCTTCCTATATTGATGACATTCTTTTGCGATATGTCAGTGATTTTATAGTCAAGCTTAGGCCTTAAGTGTGGTACATAAGCAGCTGGATATCCATTAGTATAATAGTATTCAAAGTCAAGCCGAGTAGGTATCGAGTAACAATGAGATAGCTTATATCCTACTTTTAGTAGTCGATATATAAAGTTATAATTAAGCCTAGAGCCATGCTCAGATGCAATAATCTTATTCCTACACTTGAATGTAAAGTAGGCTTCCCAAAAAGAAAGTGGATTAGTAACATAAATATAATCGAATTCCGTTTTAGTTAAATACATTTTCAGAGAATTTACGGATAAGATAAAACTTGATAGCAAACTCTGAATTCTGTTGAATCGACTATTCATATCTAGTTTTCTGTATGTACCTATCGTATTAATTGTTATAGCGCTATCTATATAGTAGAAAGACTCACACTTATCTTTTACAAGAAGAGTTACTTTATTGTCCTTACACAGTTCATTCGCGAGAGTGGCTACAACCCTCTCTATTCCTCCTGCGGGACACATGCTATTAACATAAAATATAATGTGTTTCATAAGATCCGTATTAAAATAATCTAGAATATTAAAGTATGATTTCTCTCATGTATAGAAACGATAAAGCTTATACAAGGCAAAACATATAAAACAATCAAGCAAGCAAAGAATGTAAATGCTTTTATAATTCTCATCAACAAGTAATTACCTAAAGCAAGTGGAACCATATATATAAATACTGGTACAAAGAATGCTTCTGAGAAAAAAAAGTACCACTTCAATCTATATGCAATATCACCAATTTGAGAAAATAAAATGCTTATTATGCAACCATACCAATACAATATACACATTGATTTAATAAATTTACTTGCATTGCAATAAAAGTACACAAGTATTGATATGAGTAGTATTAACAGTTGCTTATATGAAAGTATTGACGCTTCTGTGTATGATGAGTAAATCAGCAACCTTTCTAATATGAATGCTGGAGCGTTAGAGAAATAAAATATATATTCTTGAATAGGAAGCGAAAATTTTAATAATGTTGCGATAAGAACAATTGAGTAAAAAGTGAATACGAGCTTCTTTTTGTACTCTATGTTCACCATGAAAAGCATAGGAAGAACTATTAAGGCAGACACATGGAAAAGAGAAGCCCCCAGTAAGATAGGAATTGACAGACTTTTCCTCTCAACGAACATAAATGCAAGCATGACTAATGAAATTGCAAGACCCTGCCTAATTGCAATTGAGTCAAATTGAACAAATATTGTGAACAAATATATTAACAAAGAGCTTAAATAATAGGGTGACTTTTTATAGAAAACAACAGCTTTTATACCTATTGACAGAAATGCAATTATAAAAATCAAGAATTCAAAAGGAATATTCAACTTATAAAATAGCTTGTTCAAGTACAAATAAAACGGCTCTACTGAAACAGCCTCTGTTTGAGATTTTAGATATATATCTAGATAGTTTGCATAATCTGGATCCCCTCCAGTTCTCAGACCTGCTGCCAAAATTAGAATTAGTGACAAAGAGAAAAGAAAGTATAAATATAGGACAACTATTCTACTCTGCATCCACGCTTCCTTTTAAATTCAATGTATACTTCATTCTCGATATCCATAAGCGACTTCCAAAACCGCGAACGATTTACATCCCCCCTAATATGAAACAACAATATGCGACTTCTAGCAGTTAAATTGAAAAGGATATGATGGAATTGTATTTTTAAATGCGTAGAATGTTTTCCTAAATATATATACTTACTTGTTAAGCTTCTTTTCAGCGTTATAGATTTAACACTTTCTGATGCTCCCTCTAAGTGAATGATTTTAGCTTCTGGAACTGAAGCAACATAATAACCTGCTTTAATCATTCTATAAAATAAGTCCGTTTCCTCATAATATAAGAAAAAATCCTCATCAAACCCGCGAATATATTTAAAAACATTTCTCCTGATCATTGCATCAGCTCCAGACAGAGAACCTTTAAATTTCATTGGTTTATTGCGGTAGTTAAAATTAGCGTTAAGAAAATTGAATATCGATGAGAAGTTCAGAAAAAGCTGGTCTATTTCCAAAAGTATCGAAGGAAATAATCTAGAGTATGACGTGGCTGGTTTTTTATTTTCATTGTATAAATTTCCACCTGCAGCAACAACATCGCTATTTTTATCTAAATAATCAGAAAGGACCTTAATCGCATTATTTAGTAAAATTGTATCTGTATTTAATAAAAAAACATATTCACCATTTGCGTATTTTACGCCAATATTGTTCGCGGCACCAAATCCTGCATTAAAAGTGTTCTTTATAATTTTAACTTGGCTATAATTTTCTTCGACTTTTTTTACTGTATCATCTTTAGAGTTGTTATCCACCAATATAATTTCAAATTCTAGATTTTTCGTTTCTTTGTATATTGAGGAGATTGTATTTAACGTCAACTTACAGGTATTATAGCTAACTAAAATAACGCTTACTTTAACCATACTTCTTTTCTTCTTAAATAAAACACGCACACATATACAACTCCCAATAATTCGGCTACGGCTAGGCTAAACAAAACTCCATTGTAGTTGTAGTTAGTAGCAACCCAATACAAAGATATTAAGTAGAAGGAAGCGACAATGACATTAGCACTAAATGTTACCTTTTCATAATGAAGAGGAATGCTATGCTGTGTATCTAGATATACACTTAGTGCGCTAATAATATATAACAATATGCATATGGTGATTGATTCCTTTGATATGTCAAAATTTTCTCCGACAAATAGCTGCAGCCCGTACTGCCCTAAAATAAATAAGAGCACTGACGAGGAAATCATTACTGAAATATATTTTACACTCAAGGACTTGTGATAATTTTTGATATTATCTTTGTTTAAATATACAAGACTCGCTTTTGGTAGATAAAAACGACAGATAGTATTTGGGACAATAGAGAGCATACCTGTAATCTGCTTAAGTATGTTTAAGTATGCCAAACTTGAGCTATTCAGTAGCACACCTACTATTAGTTGATCAACATACTGGTAAGAAACACCAATACTTGCACTTGAGAGAAAATACCTTGCTTGTGATATTGTGGCCTTTATTTTTCTTAATGAAAATTTAATCCTTACACCATAGCATTTTCTAACATAATAATATGCCAGCAAATTATTTGAAATATAACTAATCGAAAGCATGTATGCGTATAATAGGTCATCCTGATCATCGGTAACAAATACATAAACACTGATTAATAACACACTTTTAATGAGCAATGTTCTGTAGAACAATTTCTTGTAATCCTGCTCTGAAAAAAGTATCCAATCAGAATTAATGAACAAAAAACATGTGCTAATTATAAACGCATCTATATAATTATTATCCAAATCAAAAGTAAACTTGAAAAAAAAACTCAAAATGGCATAAAGAAATGCTGATATGACTGTGAAAAAAATTTGCAAACTATATATAGCATCAACACTTTCAAGCTTGTTTTTCTGGTATTCCCTTATTGAAAATGATATCAATGAGTTAAAAAATAGTGCAATTAGGACCTGATAGATTAAATTTGAATAAACTATGCTCCCATAGGTTTGGGGAGTTATAGCTCTAAAAACAAAAGGAAGTGTAGCTACTGGGAAGACTGCATTTGCAATGTTATACAGGAACGAATAATTTAAATTTCTGTTAATTATCAATTATCTTAACCCAGTGATTTAGAAATGAATCCAGAATATTTATTAATATTAAAAATATCACGCGCGTATTTGAGTCTATCTATATAGCCAGAGGAAATATATGACTCATCAATATGGCCAAGAATACCTACTAACTCATCTTGCTTATATATTTTCCCATATTTACCACGGTCTGTAACTTCATTAGAACCGCCAACTTCAGTTGTTATTATATAACAACCAAAATATGCAGCTTCAACTAAAGCAAGAGAGAAGCCTTCCCAGCGAGAGGAAAGAAGAAATATTTTAGATGTTGCATAAAGATCCATCAACTCATCTCTGCTTTTATTTCCTAAGAACCTAACAACCTTAGAATGTCGTTTGTTATTCCTATAAAATGAATCTATTTTTTTATTAAATGAATCGTCTATTGGACCAATAAAATCAACGAACCAACCTTTGAGACTTTCAATTTTAGAAAGAGCATCTAAGATCAACTCATGGTTCTTTGGGTACGCTCCAATCCTACCTACAACAATTATTCGATTAGATCGTTCTAAGTAAGGCAACGGTTCGGCTTTGACAGTTGAGTCTAATATCGAATTAGGGATATGGTAAAATATATCTTTCTTAAACACCCTATTATCTTTTAGTTTCTTGAAAGTATCCCATGTTTCCACGGATACAAAATTTGCCAAATTGAGCCCCTTTAGACGGAAATAGTCAAAAATCCGCTTGGACTTACTCCTTTTCAAAAGAATATCACATCCAATATGGGATATATCTAGCTTTAGATAGACTTTAACCCCAATTAGTTTAGCCAAGTAACAGAATAGAGCAGACTGAATTGAGTCATGATATATATTTAACACACTGACATTGTTTTTTGATATATCTTGGAATAATTTAAGATAATAAAACAGTCTAGTCTTGGCTTTTATTGGATGCAATATAACATCTTGCAATTCAATTTTTTCTTTTTCTTTTTCTTTGTCCCAATAAAATATTATTGATTTGTCATAATTATCAAGACTTGAGAACGAGCAAGGTATCATGCCTACATCTTTTGTTAAGTGCACACTCTCAAAGTTGTTAAAAACGGTGGCAAATTTCTTTTTCATATTCAATAGATCCAGAATGTAGCCTATAGCATATTTGCAAACTTAAGCGTAACACCTTGTTGATCTTTCTTTGATAACTCAGGAGAAGACTGTATGGGCCATTCTATCGATAAACTTTTATCATTCCATAGAATAGAGTGTTCTGCATTTGGATTGTAATAATCCGTGCATTTATACACAAATTCCGCCTCATCACTGGTCACATAAAAGCCATGCGCAAAACCCTCAGGCACCCAAAGCTGACGTTTGTTTTCCGAAGACAGATACACACCCACCCACTTCCCAAAAGTCGGAGAGTCTTTACGAATATCTACCGCGACATCAAACACTTCACCAGAAACCACACGCACTAATTTGCCTTGCGTGTTTTCCGTTTGGTAATGCAAACCTCGTAAAATCCCTTTTTTAGATTTTGAATGATTGTCTTGCACAAACTGGGTTGGCTTACCCGTCACCAACTCTTCAAAACGCTTTTGGTTCCACGTTTCCATGAAGAATCCGCGTTCATCACCAAACACTGTTGGCTCAATGATTTTGACATCAGGAATGTCTGTCTCTATCACTTTCATTATTCTTTACTCTTATAGTCAATGAGATGGTTCAATGCGGCCTGCCAATCGCTGGCAACTACACCGAAGTGTTGATGGATTTTCTGGGTGTCTAACCGAGAGTTAGCCGGTCTCTTCGCCGGGGTTGGGTACTCTTGCGTAGTGATTGCATTGACTTGCAAGGATTTATTCAATATCCCTTGGTCACGGGCTTTATCAAAAATGGTGCAAGCAAACTCATGCCAACTGACATGCGGTAATCCAGAAAAATGATACACACCAAAAGCGGTAGATTTCCCCTCCACAATCGCTTTCGCCATCGTCAGTACCGCGTTGGCAATATCTCCCGCATACGTCGGGCCACCACACTGGTCTGCTACCACGCCTATGGCATCGCGTGTTTGTGCTAAACGCAGCATGGTTTTCACAAAGTTATTGCCATGCTCACCAAACACCCAAGCCGTGCGCAAGATAATGTGCCGAGGGCAGGCTTGAGCGACCGCGATTTCTCCCGCTAATTTGCTTTCGCCATACACGCCCTGAGGTGCGGTAGGGTCAGTTTCGAGATATGGATTCGGTTTATCACCAGAAAAAACATAGTCTGTCGAAATGTGCAGTATCGCCGCACCAACCTTCTGTGCCGCTTGGGCTAGGTAGTGAGGGCCATCTCGGTTAATCGCGTAAGAGAGCTCAATCTCTTGCTCTGCACGGTCAACGGCGGTATGCGCCGCCGCATTGATGATGATGTTAGGCTTGAATTCGTTCACCACCGCATCCACTTGAGCGGGATGGGTGATATCCAGTTGGTCGCGGTCTACCGCTAAAAACTCAACCTCTTTCATGGTACTGAGCTGCTGGACTAAGCAGTGCCCCACTTGACCACGGCTGCCCGTCACTAGAACACGCATCATCCGTGGCGCTCCTCTTTGACTAATCTTTCCAAATACTGACCATAGTCATTTTTAAGCATCGGCTTTGCGCACTCAAGAAGCTGCCCAGAGGTGAGCCAACCATTACGCCAGGCAATCTCTTCCAAACACGCTATCTTCAACCCTTGAATGTGCTGCACCGTTTCTACAAAGGAGGAAGCTTCATGCAAGCTTTCATGGGTACCCGTATCTAGCCAAGCAAAACCACGGCCTAGTAGCTCGACATTGAGCGAGCCATCATTCAGATACATCTCATTAAGAGTGGTGATTTCTAATTCACCTCGCGCTGACGGCTTCACTTGTTTGGAAAGCTCTACCACTCGGTTGTCATAGAAATACAGTCCAGTGACCGCATAGTTTGACTTAGGTTTGGAGGGTTTTTCTTCAATGGAGATAGCACGCATCTGCTCATCAAACTCCACCACACCGAAACGCTCGGGGTCTTTGACTTGGTAACCAAATACGGTTGCACCGTGCTCACGCGATGCCGCATGGCGCAAAGTTTTACTGAACGATTGCCCATAGAAAATGTTATCGCCAAGCACAAGACAAACCGAGTCGTTACCAATGAACTCTTCACCAATTAAGAAGGCTTGTGCCAAACCATCGGGACTCGGTTGAATAGCATATTGGAGATGAATGCCAAAATCACGGCCATCGCCCAATAAGCGTTTAAAACTTTCGTTATCTTCAGGTGTGGTAATAATCAAAACGTCACGAATTCCCGCCAACATTAGTGTCGAAAGCGGATAGTAAATCATCGGTTTGTCGTAAATAGGGAGCAGCTGCTTTGATACGCCGCGGGTAATGGGATAGAGACGAGTGCCTGAGCCACCCGCTAAAATAATGCCTTTCATGCTATTGCCAACTTCATTGATTGTTATTGCCCGGTACCTAAACGCTCACGACTGTATGAGCCGTCCAACACTCGGCTCCACCATTCACGGTGATGTAAATACCACTCTACGGTTTTGCGAATACCGGATTCAAAGGTCTCTTCTGGCTTCCAGCCCAGCTCTCGCTCGATTTTCGACGCATCAATCGCATAGCGAACATCATGCCCTGGGCGGTCTTTGACGTAAGTAATGAGGTCGGCGTAATGGGCAACACCCGCGGGCTTATTCGGTACCAACTCTTCAAGTAATGCACAGAGTGTGTTTACGACTTCAATATTGGCTTTTTCATTGTGCCCACCAATGTTGTAGGTTTCCCCTACCTGACCTTCGGTCACCACTTTATACAGTGCTCGTGCGTGGTCTTCGACAAACAGCCAATCACGAATTTGCATACCATCGCCATACACAGGCAGGGCTTTCCCTTCCAGTGCATTCAAAATCATCAGTGGAATGAGCTTTTCTGGAAAATGATACGGGCCGTAGTTGTTTGAGCAGTTGGTGACTATAGTGGGTAAGCCATAAGTACGTAGCCAAGCGCGCACCAAGTGGTCACTGGATGCCTTAGAAGCAGAATAAGGACTACTTGGTTCATAGGAGGTCGTTTCGGTAAAGAGGTCGTCCGTACCTTCTAAATCGCCATACACTTCATCGGTTGAGATGTGATGAAAACGAAACGCAGTTTTATGTTCACTCTCCAAATGGCTCCAGTAATGACGAGCCGCTTCGAGGAGGGTATAGGTGCCAATAATGTTGGTCTCAATAAAGGCCGCTGGACCATCAATAGAGCGGTCAACATGAGATTCAGCCGCTAAGTGCATAACTGTATCGGGTTGATGCTCTTCAAAGACACGGTCTAGCTCGGCACGATCACAGATATCGACTTGCTCAAAAGCATAACGTTCGCTACCAGCGACTGACGCTAAAGATTCTAAATTGCCTGCATAAGTCAATTTATCTAAGTTCACGACACTATCTTGAGTGTTCTGGATGATATGACGAACAACAGCAGAGCCAATAAAGCCTGCGCCACCGGTGACGAGAATTTTCATTTTCATTTCCTAAATAACAAAGATCTGAGATTTCTAGGATTATTGTTCTAAGCTCTTTTTTCTTCACTTCTAAACGCAAACCTTACTAACACCATCGCTACACCCAACATTCCTCCAAGCAAAGCACCGAGCACAACAATCAAAGCGCGCTTGGGTTTATCTCTCGTTAGTGGCTGCTCTGGTTGATCTAAATAGTAAAAGCCGTTGACCGACCACTTAGCCTCTGCACTCAACGTTTCTAAATCAAATTGGCTCAGCTTACTTTGTAAAATGGCCAGTCTTGGCTCAAACACACTCAAATCTTTGATTGATTTTAAGGCACCCACTTTAGCGTTCAATGCGCGGCTACCAATGTTAATCGCGAAAATCTCTTGTTCACCTAAATTTGGTACTGGCTGTTTAATATCAGCCGCCTCAGCAATGTTTAATGCATATTGAGTGCGCTCTAATTCAACCTGTAAACGTAATTGTGCTTGTTGAAGTAAGTTCTTTTCTTGCTGTGTCAGCTCACCATATTTGGCTGCCAAGGTACTAATTAAATTATCATTGAGCTGCTGGCTTTATCTACAGATTGAAAACTTAGTGTAAATATATCGTTGGCTTTTTTATCTACTTCAGAGGCTTGAATGCGCTCAAACCAATCTTCGTATAGCTTCTGCATAACTTCCGGATCATTGTTTTGTTCCAGTATCTGCTTTTGTAGAGTTAAAAAAGTAGGGTTAGTTTGCATAAAGCGGCGTTTAGTACCATTAGCATTAAACTCTTGAATAAAACGTTTAAAAATAACCTCAGGATCAATCAATAAATCTAAGGCCTCACTAACAACAATGCTGCCGTCTTCTTGGTACACGTCAAACAACGGTTGATAACGCTTTACCGCCTGCTGGTAACTAGCAATACCTTGCAATTGCGGTTGGCTAACTGTTGCTTTGGCACTCCACCATTCTTGGGTGGTTAATGCATAACCGATGGCGACCACACTGAAAAGCAATGTGGTAAGAATGATTAGCAACTTTCCTTGCCATAGGGCTACAAAAAGCTCTTTTAAATCAATTTCATCATTAGCAGGATGGGCGTAATGTGGGTATTGTGGGGGCTGAACGGGAGGGGTATTGGCTAATGAACTCACTGATTGCTCCTGCAGTATAGATGTACAATTTTTTGACACGCTACCGCCCTTAGGTCTCGCTCCTAATAGCACAATAACAGCGTATGTTTTTCGACGAAGTCTAAACTAAAAAGCCTTACAAGGCGAGCCTTCATCAAGCAGAGCTTAGATTTTGTGATTACAGTAAGAATATGGCAGGCTATAATGGCTCCACTGTTTGTATCTAAAGGAATTCTGAATGATCATCGTAACTGGTGGCGCTGGCATGATTGGCAGCAATATTGTTAAAGCTCTGAATGAGGTTGGCGTAACGGACATTTTAGTTGTTGATCATCTGAAAAATGGCCGCAAGTTTAAGAATTTAGTGGATCTTCAAATCGCTGATTACATGGATCGCGACGATTTCCTGACTCAGATCATGGCCGGAGACGACTTTGGGCCGATTGATGCCGTCTTCCATGAAGGTGCATGTTCTGCAACCACTGAATGGGACGGCAAATACATGATGCTCAATAACTATGAGTATTCAAAAGAGCTATTGCATTACTGCCTTGAACGCGAAATTCCTTTCCTTTATGCCTCGTCAGCCGCCACCTACGGCGACACTGATACCTTCGTTGAAGAACCTCAGTATGAGGGAGCTCTGAACGTTTATGGTTATTCAAAACAACAGTTTGACAATTACGTACGTCGCCTGTGGTTAGATGCTGATGAGCACGGTGAAAAACTGTCTCAAATTACTGGTTTTCGTTATTTCAATGTGTATGGCCCGCGCGAACAACACAAAGGTTCCATGGCATCCGTCGCCTTCCACCTCAACAATCAAATGAATGCAGGTGAAAATCCAAAATTGTTCGCGGGTAGTGAACATTTCAAACGAGACTTTGTCTATGTTGGTGATGTAGCAGCCGTCAACCTGTGGTTCCTGGAACAGGGTGTTTCTGGGATTTTCAACTGTGGTACGGGTAATGCGGAATCATTCAATGAAGTCGCTAGCGCCGTCATAGCTCATCATGGAAAAGGTCAGATTGAAACCATTCCGTTCCCAGAACACCTTAAAGGCGCCTATCAGGAATATACGCAGGCAGACCTGACTAAGTTACGTTCTGCAGGTTGTGATATCGAATTTAAGTCTGTCGCCGAAGGCGTGGCTGAATACCTATCGATCATCAATAAATGAATCTAGTTTGAAGCTCTAAGAGAGAACACTATGAAAATAGCAGTAGCAGGTACAGGATATGTCGGCCTGTCCAATGCGTTACTTCTGGCCCAACACAACGAGGTGGTTGCTCTGGATATCATCCAAGAAAAAATTGAGATGCTCAACCGTCATCAGTCTCCGATTGTTGACGAAGAGATCACGCAATTTCTGACGGAAAAGTCTCTCAACTTCATGGCGACAACCGATAAAGAACAGGCGTATAAAAACGCAAAGTTTGTGATTATTGCCACACCGACCGATTACGATCCGAATACCAACTACTTCAACACATCATCCGTTGAAGCCGTTATCCGCGACGTAATGGACATCAACCCTGATGCGGTGATGGTGATTAAATCCACAATTCCTGTCGGCTACACCGAAAAACTAAAACAGGATCTCAACTGTTCCAACATTATATTCTCGCCTGAATTCCTGCGAGAAGGTAAAGCGTTGTACGACAACTTGTACCCCTCACGCATTATTGTGGGAGAAAAGAGTGAGCGCGCCGAAACGTTTGCAAACCTATTGAAAGAAGGCGCAATCAAACAAGACATTCCCGTTTTATTTACCAACTCAACCGAAGCAGAAGCGGTAAAACTGTTCTCAAATACTTATTTGGCGATGCGCGTAGCGTACTTCAACGAATTGGATTCTTACGCAGAAGTTCATGGCCTCGATAGCCGCCAAATCATCGAAGGCGTTAGTCTTGACCCACGAATCGGCAATCACTACAACAACCCCTCCTTTGGCTACGGCGGTTACTGCCTGCCAAAAGATACCAAGCAACTTCTCGCTAACTACCACGATGTGCCAAACAACATTATTGGCGCTATCGTGGATGCGAACCGCACTCGTAAAGATTTCATTGCAGACTCTATTATTCAGCGTCAGCCAAAGGTGGTGGGTATCTATCGCCTAATTATGAAGGCAGGTTCCGACAACTTCCGAGCCTCTTCTATACAAGGCATCATGAAACGCATCAAGGCGAAAGGTATCGAAGTGATTGTGTACGAACCTGTACTCAAAGAAGCTCATTTCTTCCACTCCCGCGTGGTCAATGATTTGGAAGCATTCAAACAAGAGGCAGACATCATTGTCTCAAACCGTTTAGCAGAAGAGCTCAAAGATGTGGAAGCCAAAGTATATACCCGTGACCTTTTTGGCAGTGATTAAAACCTCAAACACACAATAACTTGCTAGATTCGGCAGATTGGACGGCTACCTTAAGGTGGCCGTTTTTTATTCATCAACAGCAAAGCTCTATTTACACAGTAGTGTAGAAAAAATAGCCTCATGTTGAACTTACCCCTACATTGCTTACTGTTTCCCGCACAGTTAACTGCTATACTCGGTCACAATTTTACTCGAAAAACAATCGAATCTGATCCACTTATGTCGTCATCAAACTTTTCATCATCACCACGCAATGACCATGATGATTACGCCTATAATCCGCAGTTCAGTTGGCACTTTCTTCATCCTCGTTATTGGGGTACCTGGCTGGCGGTGATTTTCGCCTGTCTGCTGAGTTTTCTTCCAATTTTTTTGAAAAGAGCACTCGCCCAAAGTCTCGCCAAGCTGGCTGTGAAAGTAAAAAGTAAGGCGAACACTCGAGCACGGGTCAACTTGCAAATGTGTTTCCCGGAAAAATCCGTTGATGAGCGAGAAAAGATTCTGCAAGAGATGTACATCACCTCTGTGATGTTCTTAATTGGATTTGCGTCCACATCACTGCGCAGTAAAGCATGGCTGGAACACAATACAACCATGCGTGGCTTTGAGCATGTAGAACATGTATTGGATCGGGGTGAAAACGTTATTCTTCTCGTACCACATACTTGGGCTATCGATATTCCTGCTATTTTACTTGCCTCACGAGGTCACCCGGTTTCTGCAATGGCGAAAAGTCAGAAAAATAAGGTCTCGGACTGGTTAATGCATAAACAACGTGTTCAATATGGTGGCCGAGTTTACGATCGCAGCGTCGGTATCAAACCCTTTATCAAATCTGTGCGCAAAGATGGCTATTTGGGGTACTACTTACCTGATGAAGACTTAGGTCGAGAGCACAGTGTCTTTGTCGATTTTTTTGCTACGCAGAAAGCAACCATAGCGGGTTTAGGTCGCCTTTCTACATTGAGTAAATCGAAAATCGTACCGCTATTTGCCATGTTTAACAGCGAAACCGGACAATATGAATTGGATTTCTACCCTGAACTTCCATTCCCAACTGGCGATGAGCATCAGGATGCACGAATGATGAACGTCTGCATTGAAAACTACGTTTCTAAACGACCAGAGCAGTATATGTGGATTCTTCGACTGCTAAAAACGCGCCCAGATTCAGACATCAACCCTTATCAACTAAAGCTGTAAATGATGACTAATATATTCAACAAGAAAAACTTGAGCGAAGTGTTTTTGCTGCTGCCCTTCGCATTTTCGTTCGCTCTTATGATTTGGTTTGAAGGAGCAAGTAAAGTATTAGTCATTACAACCGTTATCTCACTGTTGTCCTTCGGTATTAGTTTCAGAAAAAGGTTGAAGTGCACCCTCATTGACAACTTACGTCAACCTTTCCACATTCTTATCTGGGTGTTCACACTTTTTATTTTTGTTCAATCGTTTCTACATGGGGTAAGCTCTCGAGAAATCAGAGCGTTATTGTGCTTATCCGTGATTGCGCTTTATTTCCCTTTTCGCGCCATCAAGCCTGTCTACTATCAGGCCATCATTGCTCTCGGGTGTATAACGATTTTTGCCAACAGCATTTATTTTAATATTGTATTGGGACTCCGTCGTGAATCCGGAGTAATAAACTCAATCCCTTACGCAAGCATAAGTGCTCTATTGGGTCTGTTATCGTTACATGTTGCATTAAGCACTAAAAGCACTAAGACAAAATTTTTGTTTGGAGTATTTGCAATATTGCCAGTGATTAGTTTGGTTCTGACTGAATCTCGTGGTGTATGGCTAGCCTTTGCATGTGCATTATTCGTTTTGTTTTTAAATAAGTTCAGATTCACGTTTAAGAAAGTTGCCCTTTTACTGATACTACTTTCTTCTGTTGTATTCATGCTCTCTGGTAGCTTTATTGAACAACGTATCGAGCAAACTCGCTATGAGTTTGAACAGATCCAAAAAGGCAACATGAATACTTCCATCGGCCTGCGAGTCCAGATGTGGCGGGCGGCAGTCAAATTAGCAGAAGGCAATTGGCTATTAGGGCTGGGGAATGAACATTTCGAAAAACTAGAGCTACTATACAAACAGAATAAAGTATCTAAAGCACTATATGACTATCACCCGCCTCACTATCACAATCAGTTTATAGATAGCGTGGTAAAATCAGGCCTAATTGGGCTGTCTTTTCTACTGCTGCTGCTAGTGCTACCTCTGTATTTGGTTAGACACTCTAATAAGAACTTAAAAAACGTTGTCATATCAGTGGTTATGTTATACGCCATAATGGGACTCACCGATGCACCATTTTATAATGGCCAGACGTTTATCTTGTATGTCCTCACTATGCTTGTTTTGCTCAACAGCGCTTCCCAACCATCAGCTCAAATTACAGATGGGAGTTCAGACGTTGCTTAAAAAATTAAAACAGCTCAATCGTGCTCTGCGTAATGAACAGAAAAAACTTAAGTTGAGCTATTACTGTCAGCGCTTTGATAAAGCCCCACAATCCAAAGTTCCACTCAGAGAAATTAAGACGCTTGCTCTATTGCGTTGGGACAACAAACTGGGCGATGCAATCATGAGTGGTTTGCTGATCAAAATGCTGCAGCGATACCGCCCAGATATTCAGGTTTCCGTTATTACACCGAGTTTTTGCGCAAGTTGGTTTGAACAATCAACCCAGTGCAACATCATCCCTTGTGGGAAACGCGGGGTGAAGACAGCTCGAGCATTCCGCCAATATCGCGGGCAATTTGATGCGGTGGTTGAACTCGGCACCAGTTTCGACTTTAAGGAATTGCTCGCTCTGCATGAATTGGGCGCAGCGTATAACATTGGATTCAATAAAGAATCACATCCGATTTTCAACGTGTGTCTGCCCAATGAGCATGTACACTTTAAAGATCGCTACCTTGCGGTCGCCAGACTATTTTGTGATGTGCCAGAATCCGCAGACATTCCGTTGATTCCTTATTCAACGTCAACGATCGTCGATCCTCATACGACGACCGTTGCAATCAATCTATTTGGCTCCAGTAAATATCGTCAGTTTTCCAAAACGGAAGCCAACAAGTTGCTGAATCACTGGTTACGCGATTTCCCGCAAGACACCCTTTATCTGATCCCTGTCCCGGGTAAAATTGAATTTCTGAAAGAGCTCGTCACTGAACTAGAGAATCCACGCGTGCAATTGTTAAGCGAAACACCGTCATTGGAATTTTCGTTACAACTGCTCAGTCAGGTCGACTTGTGTGTCACGCCCGACACCTCTGTGGTTCATATGGCCAGCGCTTTGAACACACCCATTCTGGCGATCTATGCCGACGACCCTCGCAATTTCCAAGAGTGGCATCCTCTGTCAGATAAAGCAGAAGTGGTGTTTAACCCACCCGCTAAAGGTCGAAACGACCGTGTCTATGTGCATGATTTTGAATGGTCAGAGCTAAAGCAAAAGCGTGAATCTCTGCTATCTTCACACTAAAAGAGCAAAACGCTTGTGTTCATTCTTCCTCTACCGCCAGAATGAACACAGCATCAAACGAATCGAAGTATCGAATGAAAATTCTAGTGATTGGCCCCTCTTGGGTCGGAGACATGGTGATGTCTCAATGCCTCTATACTCGCATCAAGCAACAACATCCCGACGCCGTCATCGATGTCATGGCGCCAGCATGGTGCAAACCCATTCTGGAACGCATGCCCGAAGTACATCAAGCGATCGAAATGCCGTTAGGGCATGGTGATTTTAACTTTCTTGGTCGCCGAGCTATCGGTAAGTCGATGCGTGGTCAATATGATCAGGCTTATATTCTGCCGAACTCAGCCAAATCCGCGCTGATACCTTGGTATGCCGACATTCCAGTCAGAACAGGCTGGAAAGGTGAGATGCGTTACGGGTTGCTGAACGATTTGCGCCCGAATAAAAAATCCTTCCAATACATGACCGAACGTTATGTAGCCTTGGCACATCCCAAAGCCACCATGGTGGACTCCGCATCATTGGGCGGCCTCGACGCGTTACCACGCCCAAGTCTGTACATTGATAAAGATGCTCAGCAACAAACTCGCGATAAGTTTGCCCTTCACTCCTCTCGCCCAGTCATTGGCTTGTGTCCTGGTGCTGAATTTGGACCAGCGAAGCAATGGCCAACCGAACATTACGCCGCCGTCGCTGCGGCGATGATCGATGCCGGGAAACAAGTTTGGTTATTTGGTTCGGCGAAAGACAGCAAAACCACACAAGCCATTGCGGCCGACCTCAGCGATGACCAACAAGCACACATCTTTGATTTGGCGGGAAAAACCAGCTTAATCGAAGCCGTCGACATGCTGGCCTGCTGCGAGAGCGTCGTCAGCAATGATTCAGGGTTAATGCATGTGGCCGCCGCGGTGGGTTGCCAAGTGGTCGGCGTATATGGCTCCACTTCGCCAACATACACACCGCCTCTGGCAGAGAAAAAAGCCATCATTCATACCGATATTGAATGTAGACCGTGCTTCAAACGGGAATGTCCGTTAGGGCATTTGAAATGTCTGAAAGATCTCGCTCCGCAGCGTGTCATCAACGCGTTGATGCAATTCGACAACGCAGAACAGGAGTAATTTGAACAATGCGCCTGATCTATACTCTGTTGCTGATTGTCGCTAGTCCATTACTGCTCTATTCATTGTATAAAAAGAAAGTCGGCAAACCGGCTTTTGGTGCACGTTGGAAAGAGCACTGGGGAATGACACCAAAAGTTAGTTCTCAGAATCCTATTTGGATACATGCGGTTTCCGTGGGTGAGTCAATCGCCGCGATTCCCGTGATCAAAGCCATGAAGCAAGCGCAGCCGGATCAGGCGATTGTCGTTACCACCACCACCAGCACTGGTGCGGAACAAATCGCCAAACTAGGCGACCTGGTTGAACATCGCTACATGCCGTTGGACTTTGCTTGGTGTGTGCGCCGCTTTTTGCAAGCCGTTAAACCGTCTCGACTACTGATCGTTGAGACGGAACTGTGGCCGAATACCGTACACACAGTGCATCAACATAACATTCCAATAACCATCATTAATGCTCGCTTATCAGAGCGATCTTGTCTTCGCTATCAAAAGTTTTCCGCGCTATTTAATCTGATTCGCCCCTACGTTGATCGCATTCTTTGTCAGTATGAAAGTGATGCTGGGCGTTTTGTTCGCTTGGGTTTTCAACCAGAGCAAGTTCAAGTGACTGGCTCGATTAAGTTTGATATTGAAATTGCACCCACGGTACTCGAACAAGGAAAACAATTGCGTGAAGAACTGGGCTTAGACCGTCCGGTATGGATTGCCGCCAGCACCCACGAAGGTGAAGATGCCATTCTCCTCGACGCTCATCAAACCCTGTTAGAGCATTTTCCCCAGGCTTTACTGATCTTAGTTCCACGCCATCCGGAACGGTTTAATTCCGTCTTTGACCTCTGCATAAAGCGAGAGTTCATAACTTGTCGCAGAACGTTCCCAACACCAATGAAACAAGATTGTCAGGTCTACCTTGGCGACACAATGGGCGAGTTACTAACACTACTCAGTGCGGCGGACATCTGCTTTATGGGAGGCAGCCTTATCGGTGATAAAGTAGGCGGGCACAACTTACTTGAACCTGCTGCTCTCGGGAAACCACTACTCAATGGCCCAAGTTATTATAACTTCAGTGAAATTATGCAATTGCTGCAGGACAATGATGCCGTAACTATTTGCGAAAATGCCCAGAAGATTACGTATAATCTTCAACAATTTTGGACAACTTCCCAGCTGCTACAAGTTAAGGGAGCTAACGCACAGAAAGTCGTTGAGCAGAATACAGGCGCAATTTCTCGTACAATCGCCAATATCGCCTAGAACAACTACAAGATGGATTTGAACGCAGTGATGGTTAACTCATGAACATAAAATTTTTAATCAGAGACTTAAAAATTGAAGGCGTACAGGTGGTAACGGTGCGCCTGGCTAGGCTACTGCAGGCGAACGGACACAACGTACAAATCATCACTCTGTTCGATCACATTGAGTTACCGGAATTAAGTGATTTAAACATCTCTTGTCTGAATATTCCTCAGAACAATAAATGTGAGAGAGTACTGCTGTCGCATTTTAAATCCTGGTATCAGGACGCTGAGTTTGACTATTTGATTGCCCCACACAGTGAATGTATCAAGTTAATCGCACATTTTTCTGATCAGCGTTTAGTTCCATTTATCCATAACTCGGACCAGTATTCATACAGTCAACGCAACTGCTTCAAACGCTTTCGATACCGCAACAGATTGGCGAAGCGACTCAAAGGAAAGCATGTGCTGTGCGTCTCCGAGAGTATAAAAAAATTTACTGAGCAGTGTTGTGGGAAACACATCCAGCCCGCTAGCGTGCTTTATAATCCGTTCGACATCGAGACCATCCGACATTACGCTTGTGATGAAAGCGCACAGGCTTCTCAAGAAAACTACTTGCTTTTCGTTGGCCGCCTAGAAAAACAAAAGCGTGTCGATCGCTTGCTGACTTCGTTTTCTTACGTGAAAAATCCGTCCATCAGGCTAGTGATCTTGGGTGAGGGTTCTTTGGAGCAAAAGTTAAAAACACAAGCAGCAGAGTTAAACCTAAGCGAACGAGTGGAGTTCAAAAAGTTCGACACCAATCCGTACCCAATTATTAAAAGTGCGAAAGCAGTCGTACTGACCTCGGATCATGAAGGTCTACCAACCGTTATCATTGAAGCTTTGATTCTCGGCATTCCCGCTCTCAGTGTGAACTGCCCTTCCGGCCCAGATGAAATTCTTACAGGAGAGCTATCGAAATATCTGATTCACTCTTACGATGAAAAAGTCATCGCGGAGAGAATCGATGCATTGTTGGAAGACCGCGACATACCAGATCTTTCCGCGGGTTATGAAAAGTTTACCGAAGAGAAAGTCTATCAGTCCTTTATGACTATCGTAGAGCAATGGAATAACGATAAGCATTAAACTGTTGCTTGGTAACCGTCCAGCAACGCTTGCCATTCGGCGTCTTGCCATTTGATATTGGCGCGTAACTGCTCTTTGCGAAACGAACGCAACAGTCGCGCCAAATTCTCAGCTTTCCAGCCATCGCCATGTTGAAGCGCACATTTATCAAAATCAATGATCCACACACGGTCATGATTATCGAGCAAAATGTTGTGAATATTCAAATCAGTGTGATTGACCTGAGCACGGTGCAGCTTCGCCACCTGTTGACCAATGCGATGATAAAGCGCCTCAGGCAAAGCTTCGGTTTGTAACACCGCCACCAAGTCCCGCGCATTGGCGACTTTCTCACTGAGAATATCGGCCTGATACACGCAGCCCCGGCGCAAGGCGCGAGCAGCAATCGGACGCGGCACATTCACCCCTTGCTCACGCAAATGATGCAGCAATTGAAATTCGGCGCAGCTGCGAGTTTTCTCCCACCCTTGAAACCAATAACTGTCGCTGACCAGTTTTCCAAACAAGCCGCCGCGGCGATAATGGCGTAACGCAGCTGGCAACGCCGCCATTTGAACAAACCACGTGGTGCCACGCCCTTGTGCGCTGCCAATCACCCGTTGATTAGCTTGCCAATATTCAGGGTCAAATAGCGACGCCAACGGTTCATTGACCCATTGGTCGTCGTACCAAATTGTCTGATGTTTGCTGAGCTGCTGCTGTTTGATCACGCTGGGTTCCCGCTATAGTGATTGACACACAAGGTGGCTGATCTCGTCAGAATTGGCATCTTCACACCAATAAAGAGAGGAAAAGAATGCGGTTATTTTACATTTATCGGTGGACTCTGCATAATTTAGCCTCATTAATTGAAGAGCTTATTTGATGCCACTGTTCACTGCGCCTCCGAAGTCGGTCTGTTTTCTGCGCCTGTCGGCGATTGGCGACGTTTGTCATGCCGTTGCCGCGGTTCAAAACCTGCAACAACACTGGCCAGATACCCAAGTAACCTGGGTGATTGGCAAAGTCGAAGCCCAACTGCTCCAAGGTTTGCCGAACGTTGAATTGATCGTCTTTGATAAAAAAGCCGGCTGGTCTGGCATCAAAGCGGTTTGGCAGCAACTGAAAGGGCGTCATTTTGATGCGCTCGTGCACATGCAGTTAGCCCTGCGCGCCAGTTTGGTCACGCTGGGCATTCGCGCGCAGTACAAAGTGGGATTCAACCGCAAACGGGCCAAAGAAGGTCAGTGGTTGTTCACTAACCGCCAGATTGCCGACACCGAATCGGCGCATGTGCTCGACAGTTTTTTCTCGTTTACCGAGTTTCTTGGCGTGCCACGCCAAACACCAACCTGGAACCTGCCGATTTCCGAACAAGATAGGCAGTTTGCCCGCGCGCAACTGGGCAACCAACCGACCATCGTCATCAGCCCGGCCGCCAGTAAAGATGAGCGCAATTGGGTCACGGAACGCTACGCGCAATTTGCCGATTACGTTATCTCTCAAGGGTATCAGGTCGCCTTATGTGGCTCTCCTGCGCCGCGCGAGCAGAAACTGGCAGAGCAAATCAGCGCATTGATTACGCATCCGGTGCTCAATCTGGTTGGCAAAACCAATTTAAAACAACTGGCCGCCGTATTGGGCGAAGCGAAGTTAGTGCTTGCTCCGGATTCTGGCCCGGCACATATTGCCACCACACAAGGCACGCCCGTACTGGGCTTGTATGCCCACAGCAACCCAAAGCGCACGGGGCCATACTTTAATATCAAAGATGTGGTGAGTGTGTACGAACCGTTCGTGACCGAGCAACAGGGCAAACCGCTGGAACTGTTAGCGTGGAGCACACGCGCCAAAGGCACGGACCTGATGCAGGCCATCTCGCTCGATGCGGTCATCACCACCTTTGATCGCATGATGTCAGCGACAACACAGTTAGGTAACCCAAATCATGGCTAATACCACTCCAACATTGGCGGTCGCCCTGATCGTGAAAAATGAAGCCAAGCACCTGCAAGCCTGCTTAGACACGGTGTATCAATGGGTCGACGAAATCGTCATTCTTGATTCCGGCAGCAGCGATCAAACTGAAGCCATCGCTCGCCGCTATACCGATAAATTTTTCGTCAACACCGAGTGGCCCGGCTTTGGTCCTCAGCGCCGTTTGGCGCAATCGCACATTACCTCAGACTATGTGTTGTGGCTCGATGCCGATGAACGCGTGACCGATGTGCTCAAAGAGCAGATTTTACAAGCGGTCCACGCCGACAAACCCAATACCGTTTACCAGATTGATCGCCTCACCACCGCATTTGGTAAACAGATTCGCTATTCCGGTTGGTCCCCCGACTGGGTCACGCGTCTTTACCGCACGCGCGAAACTCAATACGATGAATCGCTAGTTCATGAAAGCGTTATTGTTCCTCGAGAATTTAAAGTCGAATCTCTGAAAGGCCACTTGGAACATTATACCTTTGAGTACTTACCTCAATACACAGCCAAAACACAGCAATACATGAAAGCGTGGGCAGATCAACGTGAAGGATATAAGCAATCTTCGTTGAGTAGAGCCATCCTACACGGTTTTTTTCGCTTCTTTAAAATGTACGTGATTAAACGCGGTTTTCTCGATGGTCGCCATGGCTTACTGTTGGCGATTTTAAGCGCCAACACCACGTTTACCCGGTATGCGGATTTGTGGCTGCGCGACTACGTGCGCAAGCAGGAGCAAAAACAGAAATGAACATCTGCCACGTTAACTTGGCATCCGGCTATCACGGCGGAGAAAACCAGACACTGCAACTCATCAAGCAGCAGATTCGCATGGGCTATCAGCTGACAATTGTCGCCAACCCCAAAAGCCCGTTTTTTGCGCGTGTGTCCGAGCTGCCTTGTCGAGTCATCGCCGCCAGCCATTATTTACTCCAACATGGCAAACGCGTGACCGACGGCTGTGAATTGATTCATGTGCATGAAGGCCGAGCCATTTACTGGGCGTGGCTGCAACACGCATTGCATGGTGTGCCGTATATGGTGACGCGTCGCATCGACAATCCGCTGCGCAAAAAATGGTTATCGGACCAAGCATACCGCCAAGCCGCGTTGTTGGTTGGCCTGAGCCATGAAATCGCGGCCCGCATTCGTGACGCGTACCCGACAAAAAGCATTGAGATCATTCCCAGCTCGCCAGTCACCTACCCGATTGATGACGCCAACGTGGCGCACATCAAACAGCAATTCAGTGGCAAATTTCTGGTCATCCACGCCGCCAACATGCTCAAACACAAAGGTTTTGATGTCACCCTGAGCGCAGCAAAAGCGTTGGTTCAGCGCGCCCCTGAGGTTCATTTTGCGCTGTTAGGAGACGGCAAAGAGCGAGCCGCCCTAGAGCAGCAAGCCGCAGGCTTACCCAACGTGTCGTTCATGGGCAAACAGAGCAACATGGGCGATTGGTTTGCCGCAGCCGACTTACTGGTTCACCCTTCCTACAGCGAAGGCTTGGGTTCGGTGATTCTGGAAGCGATGGGCAATGGCTTACCGGTGATTGGTGCTCGTGCGGGCGGTATCCCGGATATTATTGACCACCAAGAGTCAGGGCTTTTGATTGAGCCCGGCGATGGCCTTGGACTGGCCAATGCGATTGAAACTATTCGCAGCGACGCCACGTTGCGCGAAAAACTCGCCATCGGACGTGAGAAAAAACTGCAAGGCTTTCTGATTGAGAATACCGCCATACGCTACGAGCAGCTTTACGCTCGCGTTGCGGCCGGAAAGTCATAATCTGGGCTCGCGACGCGAAAGCGTGTCAGCCACCAAATTTGAACACCGCTGCAGTTTCGCTGCGGCTGAGGTAATGTGAGACCATGAAAATCTTAATTTTTAGCTCCTATCGTGATGCCTGGAACAGCGTGCGTCCGGAAGCGGAAATGTTTATTGAAATGGCCAAGCTCGGCCATGATGTGACCATCATGACGCAAGGCGATGCGGAGTATGTGCCGCGTTTTCGCGACAACGGCGTGAAGATCATCGACTGTTACCCGAAGAAAAAGATTTGTCTCAACACGATCAAGACGTTACGTCACGCGCTGCATCAAGAACGCTATGACGTGGTGTACGCCATGAACTCCAAAACCATTCCCAACGCGGCATTTGCCTGCATCGGTTTCAAACACACCAAACTGGTGAGCTATCGCGGCACAGTCGGCGGGTTGTATCGTCACGATCCCACCGCGTACCTGACCCATTTGCATCCTCGTATCGACGGCATCAGTTGTGTGGCACAGGCAGTGACTGACGATGTGCGCAAACATGTTTGGAAACGCGCCGACAAAGTGGTCACGATTTACAAAGGCCACGACATTGCTTGGTATCAGGCGCAGCCGGCGAATTTAAGCGCACTGGGCTTGCCGGACGACGCGTTCAGCGCCATCTGTATCGCCAATGCGCGGCCAAGTAAAGGCGTACACGTGTTGCTTGAGAGCGCGAAACAACTGGCGCCATTACCAAATTTGCACTTGCTGCTGGTCGGTCGCGATATGGATACCGAACAGAACCTGAAATTGGCCGAAGCAAGTGGCATGCGCGATCGCATACATTTCCTCGGTTACCGCAAAGATGTGCCGGAACTGCTGGCGGCAAGCCAAGTGCAAGTTCAGCCTTCGATTAGCGGAGAAGGTTTACCTAAAACCATCATTGAAGCGATGGCGATGGGCATTCCTTCCGTGGTGACCACCACCGGCGGTGGTAAAGAACTCTTGATCGACGGCGAAACCGGATTCGTTGTTCCGGTGAATGATGCCTCAGCCATCGCCGATAAAATTCAGTGGCTGTACGCGTCTGAGCAAAATCGCCAAGAGATGGGGCGCAAAGCGCAGCAGCGGATGATCAACGATTTCTCCTGTCAGGAAAGCGCTCAGCAGCATCTGGACTTTTTTCAATCGCTATTGGATGAAAAATAATCACACTTGCCGTCAGATTGTCATGGTTTGGCGGCACAGTTTTGTTTAGCATACCCTTACACGCACAAACACTGAGTAGAACATTGTGAATTCAAAAAGTATTTCCCGCGTTATTTACCCGGGCACCTTTGACCCTATTACCAACGGCCATCTGGATTTGATTGAGCGTGCTGCCAGCATGTTTGATGAAGTGATCATCGCGGTGGCCGCGAGTCCAAGCAAAAACACCCTGTTTACGCTGGAAGAGCGCGTGGCTTTTGCCAAAGCGGTCACCTCACATCTGGATAACGTTACGGCAAAAGGGTTCGCTGGCTTGATGGTGGATTTTGCCAAAGCCGAAGGTGCCACGGTGTTAGTGCGCGGCCTGCGCACCACGGTCGACTTTGAATACGAATTCGGCCTGACCAACATGTACCGGCGCTTGATGCCCGGGCTGGAGAGTGTTTTCCTCACCCCGGCGGAAGAGTACGCATTTATCTCCTCATCGTTGGTTCGCGAAGTCGCGATTCATGGAGGCAACGTGGATGCGTTTGTGCCCGAGTTGGTAGCCAACGCGCTGCACAGCAAAAAGATTGTGGAATAGTCACGCCTCGAAAAAAGGCTGCTCACTGAGCAGCCTTTTTCTTGATGTGTTAGTCCAGTTTATGGCGTCATCGGCAACACTTGCGAGCGCAGATAATAATCTTGCAGCAACGAATACTCTTTGCCCCAGTCCGTCTCTTGCGGTGGATTCTTCTCCGGTCTGGATTGATTCAACAGCGGATTGTGTTCGTCCCACGCATAAAACACCCCCGAACCACTGCTACTGAATGCGCCCTTTTCACTGATAGTACGCGAGGCATTAAAACCGATGTTACTCACTCCGTCTGTGGCCAACAGGTTTTCGCCGCCTAAACTGATGTAATCCTGATTCGACAAACTGAAATGATACAGCGTCGGAAACAGGTCGCGATGCGAACCAATGCGCTGCGGATCATAGGTAAATGGCGTGTGATCCAAAATCGGCTGTGGCACATCAAGGAAAAATGGCACGGCGAAGGTTAAGCCGTATTCGGTCGGCTCATCGGTGCTGCTGTAACGCATGCGATGATCGCCAGTAACCGCAATCACCGTGTTGTCCTTCAACTTGTCTGAGGCTTTGACTCGGCCGATAAACTGCCCCAACGCATCCGATGCATACTGGAATGTGTTGAGTAACACTTTGGCCTGATCGCCCTGATAACCAATCAGCGAGGACAAACGTTCACTCATGACCGTTGGCTTCGGCTGATAATAATCCGGCACTTTGTACGGCGAGTGGTTGGTCACCGTCATAATAAAAATAAGCGTCGGTTTTTTCGCCTCCTCCAAAACCTTGTTGGCATACTTAAACAAGTAGCCATCCGGTACGCCCCAAGTTCCGGAATATTGGGCCGCCTCCGGAAATGCCTCAATAATGTCGTTCTCATCGTAAACGCGATCAAACCCTTGCACCGGCAAATAGTTGGCCAGATTTCGCCACATGCCATTGCCGCCATACAGGAATGTGACTTCATAGCCCGCGCGCTTATATGGCAGAACAGCTGAGCTTGGCAGCGCAATGTTTTGAATCGACGAGTGGCTGATCGTCGCCACCGGGCTGTGGAACAACGTCATGACAATGCTGTCGATGGTCGCCGACGTGCCCGCCATAAAGCGCTCGAATAAGAAACCGTTCTCCCAATACGGACGCAGGCTCCCCAGTAAATCGTTCGTCTGCGGATCGTCTTCCACCAAAATATTCATACCCATGCTTTCCATCATCGCGACCACGACATGCGGTGGATTGTCAGTAAGGAAAGAGTTGGTCGGTACATGATAGTTTGGCGTCGGCTGACCGAGCATCTTTTCCATCTGCGCGGTCAATACGCGTTGTGACACAGGGTCAAAACGGCGCTGCTCTTTGTAATCGGTTGTCGCCCAATCAAGCGCCATAAACACGTTCGGCGTGATCATATTCAGCGGTTTGTACTGCGACACACTGGCGTGGTAACGCTTAAGCGGATGGCTATCGAGCGAACCGCGTGCGACGACAAACGTGACCACAATCGTTAGCACGACCACCAGCGACGTCACGCTCCAATGCCAATACATGCGTGGACGCAACTGCCCCAGCGTTGTACGCAAGAACCAGCGTGAAGAGACATAAGCCAGCAATGCGGCCAAAACGGACAACAACGAACCGCGAATGATAGGGTAATCCTGCCAGATATTGATCAGTACGGCGTTAGTGTCATCCTCCCACAGACCAAAGACAAACAGGTCAACGTAGCTGCCATAAGTCAGGTAATAGTAGTAATTACCGATGCCTCCGACTACATACAAAAAGGCAATCACGCTGTGATAACCCAAGGCAAATTTCAGCCAGCGGCGGTAGATATTGTGAAACGCAGCGGCAATTAAACCGCTGAGCAGCAACGGCGCGTAAGCGATGGCGGTGACCTTGGCATCAAACCGCCCACCGACCCAGAACGCCCGCCCAATATCATCACTGACCCCGGCCTCCGGCAATACATCGCGAATGTGAAGAAAAAACACCACACGGGCAATCAGCAACAGGCTGAAGGAGAACAAGAAACACTGGAGTAGCAGCAGACACAGCTGGCGCAGATGAGATGGATACTTCATTTTTATGGACAACAAACAGGTGGACAATCTGACGAGCGAAAAGCGGGTGTTTTCTTGGTCAGGGAATAAAATCAGTCAGTCACATTAGCAAGAATGATACCGAATTCAGGGCATCAATTTCAGGGAATAATATGGCGTTGAGCCAGAGTTGGCTCATCAATATCTGAGCATCCGGCAAAGCGGAAGATTATCGTTTACAGCACGGGACACAAGTCCCGGCCGCAAAGAGTGTGTGAAGTATCGCTATACAGAATAGAATTCTTTGTACCATTTCACAAAATTCGCCACACCTTGTTCAACCCCCATCTGAGGTTTGTATTGCGTCGCGTTGAATAGGTCTTGAGTGTCAGCGTACGTCACATACACATCACCCGGCTGCATCGGCAGCATGTTTTTCTTCGCTTCGATACCCAACGCCGATTCCAGTGCTTTGATGTAATCCATCAGTTTCACCGGGCTGCCGTGACCAATGTTATACACACGGTAAGGTGCTGAACTGGTCGCCGGCGATCCTGCTTCCACGCTCCACTCTGCATTCGGCTCAGGTACCACATCTTTGATACGCAGGATGCCTTCAACGATGTCATCAATGTAGGTGAAATCACGCATCATATCGCCGTTGTTATACACATCGATAGCGTCACCATTGATGATAGCTTTAGTGAATTTAAACAGCGCCATATCCGGACGTCCCCAAGGACCGTACACGGTGAAGAAACGTAGCCCTGTTGTTGGTACACCGTACAGGTGAGAGTAGGTATGCGCCATCAGCTCATTAGACTTTTTGGTCGCAGCGTAGAGGGAAATCGGGTGATCCACACTATCAGACGTGTTGAATGGCGTTTTGCGGTTCAGACCGTACACCGAACTCGACGATGCATAGACCAAGTGCTTGATTTTGTGATGGCGGCAACCTTCCAGAATGGTCAGATGGCCGACCAGGTTACTGTCGGCATACGACATCGGGTTATCAATCGAATAACGTACGCCCGCTTGCGCTGCCAGATGAATGACCTTATCAAACTGTTCAGCCGCAAACAGATCGGCAATCGCTTCGCGATCCGCGATGTCCATTTCAAGAAACGAGAAACGTTCATGTGCCGCTCGCTCCAAGCGCGCGTCTTTCAACGCCACATCGTAGTAGTCGTTCAGATTATCAATGCCAACCACATCGTGGCCTTCGGCACACAGACGTTCAATTACCGCTGAACCAATAAAACCCGCAGCTCCGGTCACTAAATATTTCATTGTTATACTCTTTAAGCCTCTAAATTAGTGTATGGGCGTTATATCACAAATGTGTTGATTTTTCGCGCTCTGGTGGCTGACATTGTGGACAAAAGAACGAGTTGCGCTGACCAATTTTAAGCTCGGCTATTTTCTCGCCGCAGCGAGGACAAGGTTGGCCCTTTTTGCCATACACCTGCAACTCCTGAGCAAAATAGCCCGGTTTGCCATCCGCTTGGGCAAAATCTTTCAGCGTGGTGCCACCTTGCGCAATAGCGGTAGTTAAGACCGCTTTGATGTCAGCCACCAGAGAAATCCACTCGGCTTCACTCAGCGAATGGGCGGGTCGCAGCGGATGAATATGAGAGCTGAACAGCGACTCATTGGCGTAGATATTGCCAACACCGACGACAATTTTGTTGTCCATGATAAACGACTTCACCGCCACCCGCTTATTACGCGCCTTATTTTGCAGATACTCAGCATTAAACGCCTCCGTCAGTGGCTCTGGTCCCATGTGACCCAGCACTTCGTGACTCTCGCCGACCGGACACCATAACCAGGCACCGAAACGGCGCGGATCGTTGTAGCGCAGTACTTTGCCATTGGTCAGCGTCAGATCCACGTGATCATGTTTGGCGGGTGGAAAATCGCCATCCAACACGCGCAGTGACCCTGACATGCCTAAATGAACGATAGCGCTGCCAACCGATGTTTCAATCATTAAATATTTAGCGCGGCGAGAAATGGCGGTGATGACCTGCCCTTCCATCTGTTTCAATTCAGCGGGAATATCCCAACGCAGTTTAGGCGTACGGAACGTCAGCGAACGCACGGTTTCTCCCACCAGATGCGGTGAGATACCCATGCGGCTGACTTCAACTTCCGGGAGTTCTGGCATGTTGTGTAATTAAACCTCTAATGATGGAGCGGTGCTCAGAATGACGGCAGCAGGTAACCATTGTCGACAGAGATGGCGATCCACTTATCCTGCCAGTTCTTAAACAGCCAGAACTGTGGCGTACGGTAATAAGTGATCCTTTGCGGCTCTTCCTGATCGCTATACCACACTTCGATCGTCTGCGGACTGCGTAAATTCGGTTGCAACGACAGATAGGTCTCATCGTCCACTTCCGTACCAACCAGCTCTTGCCAACGTTTCACCAGCTCTTCCGGTGCCACTTCTGTCGGTGGTGTGGCTCGCCAGCGGCCCTGATTCAGCTCCAGTGACAAACGGGCAAAATGCATAGCCTGTAGCTTGGCGTGCGGATTGAGTAAGGTTGGATACGAGCTAACCTCCGGTTCGATCAAATAAGATTTGATGAACGCAGGCAGATTCAACACTCCGATAAACACAATCACCGCCAGAATCAGAATGTTATTCCATCGGCGACGACGATGAGGCGCGACGCGCATAATCGCTGTCCTTAGTTGATTACGATACCGCTAGAGTAGCAGAGGAAGAAAAGAGATCCTAGATAAGTGCTTGGCAGGACACCGAAAGCAGAAAAGAAAAAACCCAGCCAAGAGGCTGGGTTTTTATCGTTCCAAGGAAGCCATCAATTACTTGATTTTCGCTTCTTTGTATACAACGTGCTGGCGTACAACTGGATCAAATTTCTTGATCTCAAATTTGCCTGGCATGTTGCGTTTGTTCTTGTCAGTTGTGTAGAAGTGACCAGTACCAGCAGAAGATACTAGACGGATTTTCTCACGAATGCCTTTAGCCATTGTTTAATTCCTCTTAAACGTTTTCGCCACGTGCACGGATATCAACAAGAACAGCATCGATGCCTTTCTTATCAATGATACGCATGCCTTTAGCAGTTAGACGTAGTTTAACAAAACGTTTTTCGCTCTCTACCCAGAAACGATGAGTTTGTAGGTTCGGCAGAAAACGACGCTTAGTAGCATTTCGTGCGTGTGAACGGTTGTTACCCGTTACTGGACGCTTACCAGTTACTTGGCATACTCGGGACATGAATGTCTTCTCCAAATCGTTTCAGCTCGATATCAACCTTGGTGGCCGAACCTCTCTCTTTCTACATAAGAAGTTGAGGTTAAAAACCGTTATGGAAAATCCATACAAGGCTATCAAAGGTCGCGCATTATACTAACTTGACACGCATTGCTCAAGACCCGAACAGATCCTTTTTACAGGATTACCTGATCTTTTTTGTGTTGAGCTGAATTGGGGTTAAAAAATGTGTGCGAATCATACCAGAAAACCACAGAAAGCTAAGCATTTTTTGTGCATTCAAGTGAATTGCTGGTAAGGGCTGTCGGAATTTTCCTGAGAAAAAGTGAAAGTTTGTCCCTACAGCCTTGTATTTGCTCAATAGTTTAAACTTTCAACAACCCGAAATTTATTTTTTGTGTCGCTTTATATCCAGCCCCGCTCCGCAAATGAGACCACGTCACCGTCACCCACCACGAAGTGATCCAACACGCGAATGTCCACCAGCGCTAGGGCATCGGTTAGACGCTGCGTGATCCTTCGGTCCGCCTGACTGGGTTCCGCAACACCGGACGGGTGGTTGTGTGCCAGTATCAGCGCCGCCGCGTTGTGGTGCAGTGCGCGTTTGACCACCTCTCGCGGGTAGACGCTCGCCGCATCAATCGTACCTTCAAACAGCACTTCATCACGAATTACGCGGTGTTGGTTGTCGAGAAACAGAATGTAGAACGCTTCACGCTGGCGATCGCGCAGCACACTCGACAGATACAGTTTGGTCTGCTGCGGACTGGTGAGCGCTTCGCCGCGTTTGAGCGTTTCTGCCAGATAGCGCTGAGTCATCTCCAACACCGCCTGCAACTGAACAAATTTCGCTTCGCCAAGCCCTTTGTGGGCACAAAACTGATCCTTGGTGGCGGAAAACAGGGCGCGCAGCGATCCAAACTCGCGCAGCAGAAAGTCGGAGAGTTCGAGGACATTCATGCCCTGAGTGCCGGTGCGCAGAAAAATCGCCAGCAATTCAGCATCAGATAATGCCTGAGGGCCGCGTAACAACAACTTTTCACGCGGCATGGATTCATTGGGAAGGGATTTGAGGCTCATGTATGGCTCCTGTGATTTGCCATACTCAAGCCGATCTCTCCCTCAGGCTGCAAGCGGCCTGAGGGATCTTTAGAGCGGCGTCATTCAGCGGTGCAACGCCGTTGTCAGTTAAAGCTTAAAGTGACCGACCAGGTTCCCCATTTGCTGGCCCAATTGTGCTAAACGGGTGCTGATCGATTCTGAACGCTGCAGGTTATCGCTAAGCTCATTGACTATCTGCTGAATCGCGACCAGGTTTTGGTTGATGTCTTCCGCCACTGCGCTTTGCTGCTCAGCGGCAGAAGCGGTCTGAATCCCCATATCGTGAATGACACTGACCGCATCGGAAATGCCAGACAGACTGTCTTTAATCTGCACCGATTCCAGTGCGGTTTTTTCGCCGCGATCCTGACTCAGTGCCATACTGCTGACCGCTTTACTCACCCCTTGATGCAGCGCCTGCAGCATCTCACCGATTTCCTGTGTGCTGTTTTGCGTGCGGCTTGCCAATGAGCGTACCTCGTCGGCCACGACGGCAAAACCGCGGCCCTGCTCGCCAGCGCGTGCTGCTTCAATTGCCGCATTCAATGCCAGCAGGTTGGTTTGTTCAGCAATATCCCCAATCACGTTCAGTACTTTCGTGATCTGTTCCGTTTGCTGGCTCAATTCTTGAATCGCATCCGAAGTCAGGTTGACTTCGTTCACCAGCTCGCCAATACCTTCAATCGCCAGATTCACCTCTTTCTGCGCATCCATGATCTGGCGGTTGGCAGAATCAATCGCCTGAGCGGTAGAGTTGGTGTTATTGGCCACTTCACGGGCTGTGGCGCTCATTTCGGTTACCGCGGCAACCACTTTGTCGGTCTCCATGCAGTGGCTGTTCATTTGCTGGCTGGACTGCGTGGTTTGCACATCGAGATCGGCCGCGGCAGACTGCACGTCCTGCGCCGAGGTACGCAGATCGACAATCAGCGGATGCAGTTTGTCCATAAAGGCATTGAATGCTTGCGCGACTTCGCCCACTTCATCGTGGCTTTCGACTTTCAAACGCGCGGTGAGATCGCCGCCACCCGCCGCGACCGCTTTCAGTGAGTCCACCACGTGCTGCAACGGCGCCACGCCGCGCGCAACCAGCACACTCACCACGATGATAGTCAGCACAAGCCCGACGACGGAAAGACCAACTGCCGACAGGGTTTGTTCATACAGCTGCGCTTCGCGCTGCGCCTTAAACTGCGCGACCTGAGTATCGATGTCATCAATATAGATACCGGTTCCCAGCACCCAGTCCCATTTCGGCAGATATTCCGCATACCCCAGTTTAGGTGCCTGAGCATCAATCGACGGTTTGTGCCACGAGAAATAAAGGAAGCCGTCGCCCGATTTTGCCGCTTGGATCAATCCGGCGATCACCGGCACGCCATTTTTATCTTTCAGATCGTAGAGATTCTTGCCTTCCAATGACGGATTGATGGCGTGCAGCGTGTTGATGCCTTTGGAGTCATAGGCGAAGAAGTAGCCATCGCTGTCAAAGCGCATCGCTTTGAGAATCGTTTTCGCCTGTTCTTTGTTTTCCCCGCCCTGATCGGCGTCGTACAGCGATTTCACTGCGGTGACACCCATCATCAGGTAGGCTTTGAGCTCCGCTTTGCGGCTGTCGACCAGCTGCGCGCGGTATTGAGTCAGTTCTTGGTCGAGGGATTTCATCCCGTTCCAGTAATATACCGCCGTCATCATGGCAGTAATAATCACCAGAGGAATGACCGTTAGCAGTAAAAGTTTAGTTCGGCTTCTCAGGGAGGTAATCATAAAGTTCCTTGTGCTTTATTATTGGTTTTTATAAAACAGTATGTTGCATAATCCAGAAAGAATATCTGTGAGGCTGGCATAACTTTGCAGCGTCCGGCTGAGGATTTATCGCCTGCACATGCCGAGATTTGACACAGCTCCGACATCTTTCTGGAGTTGTGCTAACATAGCGCGCAGAATTTTTGAGGAATCCAGCATGCAAACATTGGCAGGAAAAAAGATTCTGCTTGGTATCAGCGGCGGTATCGCGGCGTACAAATGTGCAGAATTAACCCGTCGCCTGATTGAGCGCGGCGCCGACGTTCAGGTCGTGATGACCAAAGCGGCAAAAGAATTTATCACGCCTTTAACGATGCAAGCGGTCTCCGGTCGCCCTGTCTCTGACAGCCTGCTCGACCCGGCCGCCGAAGCGTCGATGGGCCACATCGAACTTGCCAAGTGGGCCGATCTGGTTCTGCTGGCTCCGGCCACCGCCGATCTGATCGCGCGCATGGCCGCAGGGATGGGCAATGACTTGCTCACTACTCTCGTGCTGGCGACGGATGCGCCTGTGGTCGTCTCTCCGGCAATGAACCAGCAGATGTACCGCAATATCGCGACTCAAGAAAACATTGCCACTCTGGCTCGTCGCGGCATGCAGATCTGGGGACCAGCCGCCGGTGAACAAGCGTGTGGCGATATCGGCCCGGGCCGCATGCTCGAACCGATGGATCTGGTGCATCGCTGTGAGGATTTTTTCGGCCCAAAGCCGCTGGCGGGTAAACGCGTCCTGCTGACCGCGGGCCCGACCCGGGAAGCGCTCGATCCGGTGCGTTACATCACCAATCACAGTTCCGGAAAAATGGGCTTTGCGATTGCCGATGCGGCGGCGAAACTGGGAGCGCAAGTGACGCTGGTCAGTGGCCCGGTGAATTTAACAACGCCTGCCAACGTGTCGCGTATCAATGTAGACAGTGCCATCGACATGCACCAAGCGGTGATGGCGCACGCAGGCGAGCACGATATTTTTATCGGCTGCGCGGCGGTGGCAGATTACCGTCCGCAGAGCATGGCACAGCAAAAAATCAAAAAAACCGACGACAGTGATACGCTCAGCGTCACTATGGTCAAAAATCCGGACATCGTCGCCTCGGTCGCCGCGATGACCGATAACCGACCATTTACCGTCGGTTTTGCCGCCGAGACACAGGATGTGGAAAAATACGCGCGCGGCAAATTGGTGAAGAAAAATCTCGATATGATCTGTGCTAACGACGTCTCCGTCGCTGGCCAGGGTTTCAACAGCAACGACAATGCCCTCACGGTGTATTGGCGCCCGAGTGAACCAAGTGCACCCAGTGAGCAATCACTGCCATTGGCCTCCAAAGCCGAATTGGCACAAGCGCTGATGCTGTTGATCAACGACAAACTGTAAGCGGCTCCCCGCCTGCTTACACCATTTTATCGAAACGCTCTGAAGTGAGGTTGGGGCGCGAAACAGTGACCGTTTCGCCCGACTCATTTCTAACCAAGCAGTGGTATTAAAAGGAAACACGGTTATGGCCGTCAGTAAGAAAAGCAATCGACGTGAAGAAATTCTCCAAGCCTTAGCAGAAATGCTGGAGTCGCACGAAGGCGCCTCGCGCATCACCACCGCCAAACTGGCAAAACAGGTCGGTGTCTCTGAAGCGGCGCTGTATCGTCACTTTCCCAGCAAAGCACGCATGTTCGAAGGTCTGATCGAGTTCATCGAAGAGTCGTTGATGTCGCGCATCAACCGCATTCTGGATGATGAAAAAGACACCCTGAACCGTATTCGTCTGGTGATGCAACTGCTGCTGGCGTTTTCAGAACGTAACCCCGGTCTGACAAGAATTTTGTCCGGCCATGCTCTAATGTTTGAAAATGAGCGTCTGCGTGAGCGCATCAATCAGTTGTTCGAGCGCATCGAGACCTCACTGCGTCAGATTCTGCGTGAACGTAAAATTCGTGAAGGCAAATCATTTCCTGTTGACGAAAACATTCTGGCCGCCCAGTTACTCGGTCAGGTCGAAGGCAGTCTGAACCGCTTCGTGCGTTCCGATTTCAAATACCTGCCCACGGCCAACTTCGACGAATACTGGTCGCTGCTGAGTGCTCAGATTAAGTGAACCCCATGAGTCAAGACAAATACGGCAAACCTCAATTCACCCTGTCTCTGCTGCACCCTAAAAACTGGGGCGTGTGGCTGGGATTCGGCACGCTCGCGCTGATCGTTAACCTGCTGCCTTATCCTGTATTGCTGAAACTCGGCCAGAGCTTAGGCTTGTTGGGCATGCGTTTGAGTAAAAAACGCGTGCACGTCGCCAAACGTAACTTTGAACTGGCGTTTCCTGACAAAGGTAGCGACGAGATCGATCAGATGGTGGTCGAGAACTTCAAAAATACGGGTCTGGCACTGATTGAAACTGGCATCACCTGGTTCTGGCCCACCTGGCGGTTCAAACGTCGTATTGTTGAGAAAGACTTGGCGGTGTTGCGCGAATACAAAGCCAACGGCCAAGGCGTGCTGCTGTGCTGCGTGCATGCCCTCAACCTGGAAATTACCGCGCGTGCGTTTGCCGTGCTGGGTCTGCCGGGTTATGGCGCGTTTCGCCCACACAACAACCCAGCCTATAACTTCATTCAGTATTGGGGCCGCACACATAATGGCAACGTACTGATTGACCGTAAAGACGTGAAGAAAATGATTCGTGTGATGCGCCAGGGTGAGCTGCTGTTCTATTTGCCAGACCACGATTACGGGCGTAACAAATCGGTATTTGTGCCGTTTTTTGCAGTGCAAGATGCGTGCACCACCACCGGCACCAGCATTCTGGCGTACACCAGCCACTGCGCCATCGTGATGGGTTCAGGCTTTCGTAACGACGAAGGCAAGTATGAGATTTTGGCTGACATCTCCGTGGGAGACAACTACCCACAAAAAGATGAAATTGCCGCCGCAGCCTACATGAACAAGTATGTAGAAATGGTCATCATGCGCGCGCCAACCCAATGGATGTGGCTGCACAAACGCTTTAAAACCATGCAGGATCCGAACGTGCCGAAAGGCATTCGTTACCAATAATGTCTGCAACGCCAGCTTGAACTAAAAAGCCCACCAATCGGTGGGCTTTTTGTTGTCCGTCCATTCCCCTTTGAGGAGGTCGGTATCAGATACCGTATTGCGCGCGGTACGCTTTCACCGCGTCGAGGTGTTCGCGGTTACCGCCTTGCTCTTCTAGATAGGTGATAAGGTCGGTCAGGCTGACAATCGAAATCACCGCGCAGCCAAAGTCACGCTCAACTTCCTGAATCGCCGATAATTCGCCTTTGCCTTTTTCCTGACGGTCAATCGCCACCAGCACACCGGCCAAATCTGCGCCGTTGTTCTGAATGATTTCCATCGACTCACGAATCGCCGTGCCCGCGGTAATCACATCGTCTACCAGCATGATACGGCCTTCCAGCGCGCTGCCCACCAGATTGCCACCTTCGCCGTGATCTTTGGCTTCTTTGCGGTTAAAGCAGTATGGCGTGTCCACATCGTGGTGATCCGCCAGTGCTACGGCGGTGGTGGTCGCAATCGGAATCCCCTTGTAGGCTGGGCCAAACAGCACATCGAACTCAATCGCTGAATCCACCAGCGCCGCCGCATAAAAACGGCCGAGGCGCGCTAAATCGCGGCCAGTGTTGAAAAGACCAGCGTTAAAGAAATATGGGCTTTTACGGCCAGACTTCAAAGTAAACTCACCAAATTTCAGTACTTCCTTTTCTAGGGCAAACTCAATAAATTCACGCTGGTATGCTTTCATCACTTTCTCTCTATATTTACATGGTTCTGGTTTGAGCATCGTCAAACTCAACGGTGGACGCTTACACCAGTAAACGCCCAAGGTTTCTTGCTGCCGCTCACGCGGCAAAAAATTCAGACAAAAAAATAGCCCCCAATCGGGAGCTAAACATCAATTCTCTAACGACGCCTTCTGCGCCGAGACGATATCTGCAATGCCTTTCTTGGCCACCGCCAACAAATCAAGCAACTGTTCGTGACTGAACGGTTCGCCTTCGGCCGTGCCCTGAATTTCGATCATCTTGCCTTCTTCGGTCATCACCACGTTCATATCGGTGTCTGCCGCCGAATCTTCCACATATTCCAAATCGCACAATACGTCTTGACCCAGAATCCCCACTGAAACTGCCGCGACATGGCCTTTCATCGGGTTCTTCTTCAGTTTGCCGTCCGCGACCAGTTTGTCGAACGCATCAGCCATCGCAACACTGGCACCAGAAATCGATGCGGTACGTGTGCCACCGTCGGCTTGAATCACGTCACAGTCCACAGTGATCATCAGTTCGCCCATCGCTTCCAAGTCCACCACAGCACGCAGACTGCGCGCGATCAGACGCTGAATTTCCATGGTACGACCGCCTTGCTTGCCGTTCGCCGCTTCACGACGTGTGCGCGAATGGGTGGCGCGTGGCAGCATGCCGTATTCTGCGGTTACCCAGCCTTTACCCTGACCTTTCAGCCAGCGTGGCACACCTTCTTCTACCGTTGCGTTACACAGCACTTTGGTGTTGCCGAATTCCACCAGCACAGAGCCTTCTGCGTAGGCCGTGTAGTGACGAGTAATGTTAATCGGACGAACCTGATCCGCAGCGCGGTTATTTGGACGCATAAGGTTTTTACCTGTGTTGGGTGAGCCGCCATCGAGGGGGCGGATTTGATTGGGGCAGAATTATAGCGGAATTCGAACGTCAATCCTAGGTTTGCGTCCTATCGTTACATCAAGTTGGCCACGCAACTGGGAAGTGCATCTCGCCACCGCAGGGTTTTTCTATGCTAGTATTAGCGCCAGTTCATTTAAAAAAATTCAAAACCAAGGACATATCGATGATCTACAGCATGACGGCGTATGCACGCAAAGAAGTCAAAGGCGATTGGGGCAGTGCCGTGTGGGAAATTCGCTCGGTTAACCAACGCTATCTGGAAACTTACTTCCGCCTGCCGGAGCAGTTCCGTGGCCTGGAGCCCGTGTTACGCGAACGTTTCCGCCAGCGTCTGGCGCGCGGTAAAGTCGAATGTCATCTGCGTTTTGATGCCAACCCGGCAGCGCAAAGCAAGTTAAACATCAACGAAGCGCTGGCCGAACAAGTGATTAAAGCGGCGAGCCAAATCATGCACATGACCGGCGAACTGAGCCGTATCAACCCGTTCCAGGTCATGCAGTGGCCGGGCGTGATGGAAACCCCTGAACAGGATATGGACGCGATCAACAAATCACTGCTGGAAGGTTTTGACGAAGCGGTGAGTGAATTCATCGAAGCTCGTGGTCGCGAAGGCGAAAACATGAAAGCGCTGATTGAGCAGCGTCTGGATGGCATCAGCGCCGAAGTGGTGAAAGTGCGCGCGCGCATGCCGGAAATCATCGACTGGCAACGTGAACGTCTGGTCAGCAAATTTGAAGAAGCCAAAGTGGAGCTTGACCCGAGCCGCATCGAACAAGAGCTGATTCTATTGGCGCAGAAATCCGATGTAGCCGAAGAGCTGGATCGCCTCGATTCGCACGTCAAAGAAACGCGCAATATTCTGAAAAAAGGTGGCTCAGTCGGTCGCCGCCTAGATTTCATGATGCAGGAGTTCAACCGCGAGTCGAACACACTGGCTTCCAAATCGATCAGCACCGACATCACCGCCTCTGGCGTAGAACTGAAAGTGCTGATTGAGCAAATGCGCGAGCAGATCCAAAATATAGAATAGATTCCCCCATACTCCACTCACTTCCACAAAACCCTTGTTTACAAGGGTTTTTTTATTTTCACCATCCATATACATCCATAAAATTCATCAACAGCCATGAACAAACGGGGAGTATAGTGGGTAGCATTTTGCTATTTACTCCCCATCGTAGTATAAATATCACAACATACTCCCCACTTCTGGAGAGTGATATAATGATAACTTCGATTAGAGCTATAAATTCAAGGAGATAGAGATGGGCAATCTCACTGTCAACCAAGTTAAGGCGATAGTAAAAGATCAAAAAACGGGTCGTCATGCCGATGGTGATGGTTTCTATCTAATGATTCCTAGAATAGGTCGACCATACTGGATGCTAAGGTACACCCTTTTTAAGAAAAGAAAGGAGGTGACTATTGGCAAGGTCGATGAACTTTCTCTTGCAGATGCAAGGTTGAAAGCAGCTGAGTTTCGAAAGCAAATCAGCGAAGGGATTAACCCAATTGCAGAAAGAAAACGGAGTAAGCAAGCCGATATACAAATAATCGATGACCTCTTCGAAGACTGGTACAAGGATTTGTCCAAAAGGCTCAAGCACCCCAATATACCTAAGCGTATCTATCAGAAAGAGATCTCTCCACAAATTGGTCAATACACGTTGAAACGTGTTACACCTTTAGATATCCGCAACATCATCCAAATAGTCGCTGACAGTGGCCGTCCAACCACAGCTAACGACACGCTAATGTATTGTAAACAGCTTTTTAAACACGGTATGAAGATTGGTGTTATTGAGTCTAACCCTGCACTAGCATTTTCCAACTATGATGCTGGTGGCATTGAAGAGAGCCGAGATCGGGTCTTAGAACTGGAAGAGATTAAACATGTTTTTTCCGTCTTCAACCAAAACATTTATAGCTTCAATCGAGACAACTACCTAGCTTGTGCTCTGCTTCTTTGTCTTGGCGTTCGTAAATCAGAGCTAACAGAAGCAAAGTGGACTGAGTTCGATCTAGATAATGCTTTATGGCACCTACCAGCGGAGCGAAGCAAATCTGGCACAGGTTTCACGATTCCGCTTCCGGAGCTGTGCATTAAATGGTTTAAAGAACTACATCAGCGAGCTTGTGGTTCAGAATACGTCTTCCCTAACAGAAGAGAAAGCAAAGTACCGCACATGGGTAAAGACACATTGAACAGAGCTATTTCAAAGCTATTTGGTCGAGAGCCCGGCCGTAAGGTACAACCACCAAATAAAATGGGCGATATCAAACACTTTGCGGTTCATGATCTACGCCGCACCTGTCGTAGCCTACTCGCTTCAGTCAAAGTGCCTAGCCATATCGCGGAGCGCTGTTTAAATCATAAGCTGAAAGGAGTCGAGGGTATCTATGATCGGTATGACTACTTGGAAGAGCGCAAAGAAGCACTGGAAAAAGTTACTGAGCTAGTTAAGAATCACATTGTCATTTAGGCATAAGAAAAAAAAGAGGATGCCATTGGCATCCTCTTTTCAAATATGCCGACTCATGCATGATCTGACAATTTTGACTTAGTAGTATGACTTCATCGCCCTACACAGCCAACTGATGGACAGAAACGATTTAGAACTGATGCTCTATAGCGTTTCTGTCAGATTAGGAAAAGTATACTGAGTCCTTAGACGTTTGTTATACCTAATTTTCGATGATATCGAAGACACGCTGAGCACAAGCTATTGGCGAGTTCATGATATCGGGACCCGAAATTCTAATACTGCGTATTCCTATAGCTTCTAGCTTGTCATCTATTGCTTTATCTTTAGCAATGGCTTCTTCAGAAGAATGATGAGCTACAGAATCAACAAAAATCGCCACACGCTGTTTAGCAAAGTAAAAATCAGCCTCTGTGATTGTCTTGCTCAAAGCTTTAGTTCTAACACCACCTTCCCACATTGTTTGCAAAGTTGGAAAAATAGTTCCGTCTGTTAGGATGTGGGTTTGAATTGTAGGCTTTAGCCCGAAACTGTGCATAGCTTGAAGCAAGAAAAGCTCTATAGGAGAATCGCACCCCCAGATTTTTACCGGTTCGATGTTATCAAATGGTTTAAAGTATCGAGAGAACCTAAATTTTCGGTAATCATTGAGCAAAGCCTTACTTTCACCGAGTAGTGATGTGCACAAACCGGGATCTAAAACGTCTGACTTATCGTATTTTGATGCAAGAAAATAGGTGTTATAAACAAACCCTATTACATCTGAACACATTTGCTCGTTAACTGGCATTCCTTCACCAACACAATACAAACCAAACGCATTTGAAAACGGATTGAACCCCATATAATGTGGGTTGCCATCTAAAATGCGCTCCAAGTCGATTTTATCGATCCAATCAACTCCGACGGATGATGGTAGTCCTCTTTTTTGTGCAGGTCTTAACGATACATGGTATGGAAGTCCAAAAAGATGACCATCTATTTCTTCAAATGCATAGCAACAAACTACTACATTGATCATTTGAAAATCGTCACCACGCTCACGATAAAATTCAATAGCTTCATCTGATGGGTTTACATTAATCAGACCACCCGTCAATTTCAGTATGCTGCCCTCTATCGGCTGATTTCCATCAAGATCAAATAGGTCATGACCCAAAAAATCCCCGAGAGCACCATTTAAATCTATTTGAAAACTACCAGAAGGTAAGCAACCATAATTAGGAAGCTTGAATAATTCTTTTGGTCTATTTTCTATATCTGCTGCTTCTTGTGCCATGGTTTCCTCTATTAGGTATAATGCCTCAATCAGCCACAGCGTTAGTGGTCGGCTGCGTTGATTTGTTAGGCTTTTCTTCGACACTGGAGTGATGATTGTTACCTTCACTCCATATGTAATAGGCATTTGAAAATGCAGCTAATAGCCCGCTTAGCAAGACAACTATGGCAAGATATTTAGCCATTCTGTAATTTAGTTCGCCAGATTTAACGCGCTTCCACTCATATTTTAGGAGCGGTTTACTTGCCTCTCTCAAAGGCTCACAGGCCTTTCTAGCCTCTGACAATTCGCTCTTATGGTAGTGTTCTCTCGTTTTATAAAGCGCCGACAAAAAGGCATCATTTAGTTTCTTACCTTCCGCATTTTTTTCACTGTCATTGATACGAAAAATTATGTCGTTGTATGACTCGTTGACTCTCGCGTATACCTCTTCTACATCTCGAGCCATTTCAAATTTATCTCGCTTTTCTTCCGGTCGCGCTGAATGATGAATATAAAGTGTTGATAGGTATGTAAGTGATGAAATGTATCGCGCGATAGAATTTCTGAGCGAATTAATCCACTCCTGCCTAAATTCTGATATCTTATTTTCTTTTGATGCCACGAGATTTGTAAACGCGAAATATCCCGCAATAAGGGCTGCAAACATTGCTCCCAATAAAACAACAGCGTTTTTTCCTATTACTGCGTCCAATCTTTATTCTCCTTGAGAGCCTAACGCCTTGTTAGCCCATAACTTTCAAGTAGTCGTATTCAATTTCTTTTCTTGTCAGCTGATCTTTGTCTTTAATTTTTAGGTTAAACAGCACAAAATCATCCAAACCATCTATATCTTTAACTTGTCCTTGCTCACCTGGCATACATATTTGAAATAAGACAGGCACTCCCTCACGATATTTTTCACGAAACGTAGGGAAGTAAGAACCCTCACCAATTTGACATCGCTTACCAATAATAGTTAGAGCAAACATCGGTATATGAATATCAGTTAAACTCTTCTCTTTGCGCCTACTCTCGACTTCTTTATGAAATTGTTCAACAGAGCAGTGCTCAAGGTTTGGGTAACACAGAAATACGTACTCTTTTGGATTTAGAACAATTGCACTCAAGCAAACACGCCCCTCTTCGTCACGAGTGTTGTTATCAGTCCAGTATTTTAAAGTTTCATGCATATGACGCCCATATTCCTCGTCCGCAACCACAAAGCCGACAATTGGTATTTCTAGCTCACCATCCGAGGGGACTGCTACTCCAAATGAAGTGCCTAGTAATCTTGCTGGGTCGTGTTCATAGGTTAACAGTGGCATAACGAGAAAACTGTTATAGATAAAAACCGTTTTTTCGACAAAAGTGATAAGTAGCCATACACCAACACCGAAGAGAAAAGCATAAAGGGAATTGTCAAACACATAGAACGCGGCAAGCAAACTGATTGCTGTAAGAACTCTTTTCGTCCACGTAAAAAAAGGTTTAGCTTTTTCGTGTATGACGATACGAAAAACTTAGGTGTTTTCTCTAATTGAAAATTTAAACGTATCCTGTTTACTGAGGATATGATTTTAAGCTTTATTTTTTGCCAAGAATTCATTCCTCCTCCGTATACAATACATCGATTGTGGGCTAACAGTGTCTTTTCAGCAGACATTGTCTATATAATATTTTCATAAAATGCAGATACCGTAGCAGCATACTGTTCTAACTGTCTTTATATCCCTTGCTCCCACAAATTGCAGAACATGTCTGTAGTATAGTCGCAAATGCTCAACTAAGCTCATAATCTGCTATTAGGGAGAGTTGGTCAAGAACTGACATGAGAGAGTGGTCAGGAATCTCAAGTTAAATGATTTTGGGGCATAAATCATTTAGAGTAGCGACTCAATAAATTGTGATCACACTCGATTCTGCCCTACCCTTTCTCATTCTAACGCCATTATCTTTCCTCCTTAAAACTGACAACCCATATGCTCTCATTAGAAGCTTGCAACCTCCTTCTTCTTGCCTACCATAGCCCTTCACCCTAAACCAAAAAATATTCAGGCATATGTCATCAATGTGAATACCCATCATTGATTCCGACAGGAGCCTGAAATGAATCCCAAAACTTCCGATTACCAAAAACAGCAACGCTATCAGGAAAATGAAATTCTAGAGCATGCCGCTGAGATACTGGCTACGCGCTACGTGCGTGGTGATGCCCTAACTAACCCTGATGCCACCAAAGAGTATGTGCGCTGTAAGCTAGGCAGCCATGAGCGTGAAGTGTTTGCCTTATTGTTGCTGGATAACCAAAACCGCCTAATTGAGTTTAAAGAGCTGTTTCAGGGAACGGTGGATGCGGCCAGCGTCTACCCGCGAGAAGTGGTGAAAGCGGTGCTGGAAGTCAATGCCGCAGCAGTGATATTTGCGCATAACCATCCATCTGGAGACTCAACGCCGTCTCAAGCCGATAGACGCATAACCGAAAGACTCAAAGACGCTTTAGCTCTGGTGGATGTTCGCGTTCTCGACCATATCGTGACAGGCGATACCTGCACCTCATTTGCTGAAAGAGGTTGGTTATGATTGAGCAACATTATGGTGAGCTTTCTATTGATGACGCTTTACATGCGTCACTGGAAGCGCTTTTTAATAGATACACCATCTCAGATAACGCAGAACGACTCGTATTGAACTGCCGTCAAATGAGTTACTACCGACATCGACAAGGTTTGCACCCGATAGAGGTACAGTTTAAGCGAGAGTCAACCTCAAGCCCTTGGTTGGTTGTGTTCTTTGCCAGCTTCTCTTATCCCGATGACAACAGCACAACCGTTGAGCCTGAGTTGTACTTTCACCTAGCTAACCGTTGGTGCTATCAACCCGATGTAGGGAGCACGGATTTATCCCACCCAGAGGTACAAGAGCTGCTCTCGGTATGGATGAAAGCCTTTGCTCGCCACCTTTCTCGTAATGTCTTTGATGACGTGCAACTGACGATGGTCGGTACGTTCCAATAATTCTCACTCTCTCATTTCTTATTTGAATCCTGAAACAAGGAGGACTCACTATGTCCAAATTAACCTTCACTACCTCCACACTACCTGTATCGAAGAAACTGCATAAGCTGCTAAGCGAGCGATTCACCGCTCACTTGCTGAGTAATGAAGCACTGACCACCAGCCGTTATCTGGTGTTTAACTTTCGCGATAAAAGTTACAGCGCGGATGAAGGCGGCTTCCATCCGGTTGAGATGGCAATTTGCCAAACCTCAACAGGAGAATGGAGCATTGAGTACATCACCGACTTTGCTTATATGGGTAACTACTATCCAGAGCTAGAGCGCAACTTGGATTTTGATTTTCGGGTTGGGCAGTTCTTTGTGGCCTATCGTGGCTGGCTACCAATACAAGGAAGCCGTGATGCCAAAGAGCTGTATCGCCTATGGGAGAATAACTTTCTGGCCTATGTCGATACGGACGCTTACAACGAGATAGCCGTCACCCCGCAATAGCTCATGACTTCCCTTCTTCTACAAATCATCAAACTTGTCACTGCCCTCATCACGCTGTTTTCACTTTCCCCGTTCTTCGGCGCTATTGGAGCCCTATCCACTTTAGGGTTTCTGGTGGTGCTGTTGATTGGGTTATTGGTAGCGATTGCCGAGCTCAGTGATAAGCATAAGCCTCGTTAATGTTAATCGGCTCACGCTTTGGTGATGCCGATTGATGCTGTTTTCACCGTTGGACATTATGTGTCTGACCCACCTCTATTCTCCCGACATTAAATGTCCGACTCCGGTGTGGAGCTTTGATGTATTGAGAGCGTAGTCATGAGCAATAAAACCAGCATTGAAGGGTTATCCGCTTTGCTGCACACGCTGATGCTTATTCCTCAACATCGATGGATCACCGTTAGGGAGTTGCAGCAGCAGTTAGCCCTACTCGATATCCACCGCACCACGCGCAGCATTAAACGCTACCTCGATGAAGTCATTGTGGAGGTGTTTAATGTGGAGTGTGATTCGATGAGCATGCCCCATGTTTATCGTAAAACCTCAGAGCAATTACTGAAGCTCAACAAGCAGGAAATGCTCTATTGGCAACTGACCAACAAGTACTTACTACCGCTAGTACCTGATGCTCTGAATTACGGGCAAGGGTCCTCCTCGGAGAGAGGCAACCCCTTGCCCCGTATAGCTTCAGCACATTCAAAAGAGCAAGCATGGTTAGCCAAAGTACATGTGGCATTGCCCACTATTCGCGAGTGGAGTGACGAGCAACGGCACGTGTTGAATGCGGTACACACGGCGTTACTGCACAACCGTATGCTCAAGATATCTAGCCAAGTATTGCAGCAAGAGAAGGCGCTCATTGAGCCACTGGGACTCTCGGTTCAGTGTGACGCGCTCTTGCTGCTCTTTCGATTATCCGGTCAACACACGATACGTACCCTAGCCTTGCCTTTGATTAATGAGGCCAGTGTATCGACGTTTTCTTTTACCTATCCGACTGATTTCAATCTTGAGCGGTTCATGCGTGAACACGATGGAATCAGTACACCCTGAATTTCCCTCACCGATAAGGAGAGCACCGTTATGACATTAACCAGCACCCTACTCCGATACGCCGCTATGACCATCCTGTTTATCGCGCTCACCGCTTGTGGCGACCAAGAAGAGACTCAAGCAGCAACAGCAGATATTGAAGTGTCGATATCGACTAACTCGCATTGGGGAACATTGGTTTTTGACCTGCAAGCTATCGCCGACAACACCGTAATCAGCAATGTGGTGATTAACCGAGGCAACTGCCGATTACCAGCAGGTACAGCCTCAGAGCTATCAAGAAACGTTTCGTTAAAGTTCGGCCAAACCTATACCGGATACAGCAACAACTACACCGTGGACAACGTGAAAGAAATCGAAGTCACCTCCAGCGCTGGCACCTTTGTCTACAACTTCTAACTTCCAATATCCAAATAACACACTCAACCAACTCGTAAGGATAAACTATGAACAAGTCATCTCTACTCATCACAGCAGCGTTAGTTTTCTCAACCTCTTCCGCCTTTGCTGGTGGAACACTGGGCGGAAACCCATCCGCAGATTCGGGAGCCGTAAATACCAGTGTAGGCAAATGCACTCAATACAAAATGAATGTGAAAGAGGCGCAACAGAAAGGTAAGGACGTAGCGAACATCACCGTTCCTGAAGGCTGTGAAGCCATCAAAGAAAAGTAATACCACCAGTAACGGTAAAAAAAGAATGGGGAGCAATTACGCTCCCCATTCTTTTTTTGTCTCAATACCTAAGTTTCATAGCCCAAAAGCCCAGACTCGTAAGAAGGTTCCGAACAAAAATTGCTTAGCATTTTTAACTTAATTTAGTGAAATACGAATTACTTTATATAGGAGAAACTCCTTTTTCTCTGCCAAATTTGGCAGTCCACTATGACGATCTTCCGTCGGACTCTGGGTTGATTAGTACACTGAGGTATTCTCGATTACTTAGAAAATTCAACCCGAGGTAGATCAGACAAAGAAGTAGCAAACTTACACATATAACGTGTCTTTCTTCATTGAGTTAATAGCCTTTTATGTAATCCAATAATTGGATTACATACCTACACTTTATGACAAAAAAGTCATTTTTCAGAAAGCATAATGTCAGTAACAATAGTCCAAAATGTTAGTACTGAAAATCATAACTCTGAGGATAAAAACATGAACACAATCAAAACTGCTCTTGTTGTTTCTTTAATGGCACTGACAACTGTTCCTGTATTCGCACAACCGTTGAACATCATTGGTGGTAATTACATCAGCCGTGAAGACATGAAAACTGTCTCTGTTGCTCCAACGTCAACGTCAGATGAAGCCTATCAACTAGCACTATCTGAACTGCATCATCTAAAAACGATGTCAGCACAAGAACTAAATGATGAACTCCGTGTTCTAACTTTTAACGTGAATTCAAAAAGAACACATTTAGAGAATGCCGGTTTCGTAACAGTACAAGAGCGAATGAATGAAAATGGTGAGCTGGAATACGTGGGTAAGGTTAATGTTAAAGTACATTATGTAGAGCGTGACAATAATCGATAGCAATAAATATTTTGTTGTATTACTTAAAGCCAATAAGTAGAATCGCGTTTTATTTTACAATAATTTAAATCGATTTTATTGGGACATATATAGGGCTGTATCGATTTACTTAATACTATCATTCAAAAATAGATATAGAGTATGCGCTTAAACTTCATTCCGACAACTTGGATCACTCTCTGGACATTAGCAGCTTTGCTTGTGTCTGGATTTGCATCAGGTTCAACCGTGATGAACAGCGCAAATTCGCACGACTTACAACAAATGGTTTCCTTAATGAGTTGTCAGACACAGCAGATGTCATCTCATCATCAAACTATTGAGGGAAAAGACACTGTAAGCACTAAAGGGCACTGTGAAGTCGTCTCTGATACAGCCCAAAGCTGCTGTGACACCACCTGCGTAGCCTCTGTGGCGACTCTGGCTACACCTCATGTTTTAATCACTGTAAGTACCTCACTCGCTCTGGTTACATCACCAATCTCTGGTGATGTTATCCGTAAGACGCAAAGCCTCTATCGACCTCCGATCGCTTAATTCCACTCAAATATTTAGGTTCCGTAAATTCATACGGAAAAGCTCTCGTGCGCGTCACGCGCTCTGTGATGGATTAAAAAAGTGAAATTTAAACAATGTCTTTTGGCGCTGTCTATCAGCGCTGCGGCATGGACGAGTGCGTCTGTATACGCTGGTGAGCAAAAGCCAGGTAACGCAGAGTCTATGGCCGCCAATCAGCTGTCTCAAATTATCGTGACAGCACTGACGAATGACGATTCTCGCCGTCAATTTTATGCACAGGCACAGGCCATGCGAGCAACAGGGAAAGCCAGTTCTACCCAGCAAGATCCAAAGCTCAAATTTGGGGTATCAGGCCTGCCGGTAGACAGTTTCGCATTCGATGAAGATGCGATGACCAATATCTCTGCTGGTATCTCACAGCAATTTGGCCGTGGGGATACGCTTGAGTTAAACAGCGTTAAAGCCAACCAGCAAGCCAGTGGAATCGAATTAAAAGTGACCGCCAGAGAGCTGGAAGTCATCAATGCGATCACAAAAGTTTGGCTGGAATTGGGTTATCAGCAGGTAGCACATAAGATTCTGTTAGAAAATAAACAACTGATGGAAGAGCTGGAAGCTTTCATTCAAACCAACTACTCCATCGGTAAAAGTGAAGCTCAGGATCTGATTAACGCCCAGCTTCAGGTCACTAAGCTTGATGAAAAACTTCAGGCCAATGCACAGACACAACAAAGACTGACGGCTCAATTATCCGAGTGGCTTGGATCTGATTGGTTACTCAGTGCAAATCAGTTACAGGCTTCAAATACACTTGACTGGTCAGTTTTGCAGGCGTTGGAAAACACCGCGAGTAATGGCAACTACTACTCGCGACTTAACCAATACCCAACTGTTCGTATGGTTGATGCTTCTATTGAAGCGAGCCGAACTCAGGTCGATATTGCAAAAGAGTCCTACTCTCCACAATTTGGTGTGGAAATGGCATATGGCTATCGTCAGGCCAACAACATGAAAGGTGAACCGGCATCGGATGTAGTCAGCGCCTTCATCACTATGGACATTCCTTTATTCACCGGAAACCGTCAGGACCAAAACTTAGCCGCGGCTCAATATCAGGTAGGCGCTGCTCAATCTCAAAAAGATACCTTACTCAAACAGCTCAATGCGAAGGTCAACTCGTTATTTGTTGATCAAAACAACCTGTCACAACGCATTGAACGTTTTGAGTCAACACTGATTCCCCAGGCTATTTCTCAGGTGAAAGCCACTGAACGCGGTTATCAGAACAACACCGCACAATTCAATGATGTGATCCTCGCCACCCGAGACGAACTCGCTCTAAAACTCGAATATCAACGCCTTATCACCGATTTAAATCTGACGAATAACAATCTGTCAGCGCTACTCAATAGCTACCAATATCAGGTAGATACGCCACAACTCGCTACATCGTCAGAGCAGTAACAACGAGGTCAACTAATGAAAACTATTCACGTAACAACCATTGCGCTCATTATTGGCGCGACACTGGGTTTTGGTGCGCAAACGATATTAACGCATTCGGCTTTGGGTAATGAGACAACCAGCAATACCGCAAGTAATGCGAAAGCCAACAATGAGCCTCTTTACTGGGTCGCACCCATGAACCCAAGTTACAAACGCGATAAGCCGGGTAAATCCCCAATGGGTATGGACTTAATTCCCGTTTATGCCGAAGATGGCGCCGGAGAAAGTAAGCCAGGAACGGTCACAATCGATCCTTCTGTTGAAAATAATTTGGGTGTCAAAGTGGTACAGGCTCAGCTTACACCGCTGTCACCAAGCATCGACACTGTAGGTTACATTGTGTTCGATGAAAGCCGTTTATGGCAAATCAACGTACGTGTTGCTGGATGGGTGGAAAAACTTAACGTCAGCGCTATCGGCGATAAAGTGAATCAGGGCGATGTATTGTTTACCCTTTACTCTCCTGAACTAGTTAAGGCGCAGGAAGAACTTCTTAACGCTTACCGGACAGGTCGAAGCGGATTAATCAAAGGCGCAACCGAGCGTCTCATCACATTGGGTGTAGACCTCCCACAAATCCAATCCATCGTAAAACGTGGCAGAGCGTCTCAATCCATTGACATCAAAGCGAAAGCAGACGGCGTCGTTGCCAGCTTAAATGTTCGAGAGGGTGGATATTTGTCACCGGCTCAAACCGTGATAAGTGCAGGTCCGCTTGATAACGTGTGGGTTGATGCCGAAGTCTTTGAACGTCAGTCACAATGGGTTAAGGCCGGCAGCAAAGCGAAAATGACGCTGGATGCACTTCCGGGTCAGGAGTGGGACGGTGAGATTGACTACGTCTATCCTATCTTAGATCCACAAACCCGAACTCTCAGACTGCGCCTTAAATTCCCCAACCCACAAGGCGAGCTGAAACCTAACATGTTTGCCAACATCACCTTACAGCCTGTCACCGATGAATCCGTACTGACCATACCAAAATCGGCGGTCATTCGTTCAGGTGGCATGACGCGTGTTGTACTGTCTGAAGGTGAAGGTAAGTTCCGCTCTGCGCGTATCCGTATCGGGCGTGAAGCCGGAAATGAGGTCGAAGTTCTTGAAGGGCTGACCGATAAAAGTAACGTCGTATCCTCCGCTCAATTCCTGTTGGATTCAGAGTCCAGTCAATCTGCTGATTTATCGCGTATTGATGGTGTTAGCACCAGTGAGAGCGTATGGGTTGAAGGCAATATCACCATGCTGATGGCCGATTTTGGCATGATTACCCTTCAGCACTTACCCGTATCCGAATGGCACTGGGATGCAGGGGAAATGAATTTCAACGTTGGCCCCGACGTTGAGCTATCCGGTCTTCAGGAAGGTGACCGTGTCCGATTTCTAGTCGAAAAAGACAAAGAAAACTTTTCTTTAAAAGACATTGAACATCTGGGAGGCGAACAATGATCAACGCCATTATTCGCTGGTCCCTGAGCAATCGCCTTATCGTGTTACTGGCAACAGTTGCTCTGGTCGCAGCGGGCCTGTTTAGTGTTAAGAATACCCCGGTCGACGCCATTCCGGATCTTTCCGATGTGCAGGTTATCATCAAAACCAGCTATCCGGGACAGGCACCACAGGTAGTGGAAGATCAGGTTACGTACCCACTCACGACAGCAATGCTGGCTGTACCCGGTGCGGAAACCGTTCGTGGTTACTCTTTCTTCGGCGACTCCTACGTCTATATCATTTTTAATGATAAAACCGATATGTACTGGGCTCGCTCCCGTGTGTTGGAATATTTAAGTCAGGTTGCGCCTAAATTGCCTGAAAATGCCAAACCAACACTTGGGCCAGATGCGACCGGTGTCGGTTGGGTGTTCAGTTACGTATTGCAGGATAAAACCGGACAGCATGACTTAGCGCAGTTGCGCAGTTTGCAGGATTGGTTCTTGAAATACGAACTGCAAACTGTCGATGGTGTATCAGAAGTGGCTACCGTTGGCGGCATGGTTAAGCAATATCAGATCCAGATTGATCCGGCAAAACTACGAGCCTATAACTTGACACTTCAACAAGTAAATATGGCGATTAAAAACGGTAACCAGGAGACAGGGGCATCCGTTATCGAGGTTGCTGAAGCGGAACATATGGTCCGTACTACCGGTTACCTGACCAGTATTGGGGACATCCAAGCGTTACCACTCAAAGTTACGAAAGAAGGGACACCTCTGATGCTGGGTGATATCGCTGATATCTCAGTCGGCCCGCAGATGCGCCGTGGTATCTCCGAACTCAATGGTGAAGGTGAAGCTGTGGGTGGCGTTATTGTGATGCGCTTTGGCGAGAATGCGAGCAAGGTAATCAGTAATGTCAAAACCAAACTGGAGGAGTTGAAACTCGGCCTGCCAGAAGGTGTTGAGATTGTTCCGACTTATGACCGTTCAACCCTGATTAATGCAGCCGTTGATAACCTTTGGAAAAAACTGGCGGAAGAGTTCATTGTTGTGGCGATTGTCTGCGCACTGTTCCTGTTCCACATTCGTTCATCTTTAGTTATCGCGCTGAGCCTGCCTGTCGGTATCCTGTCTGCATTTATTGTTATGCACTGGCAGGGTATCAATGCGAATATCATGTCACTGGGTGGTATTGCCATTGCTATTGGTGCGATGGTGGATGGTGCCATCGTAATGATAGAAAATGTGCACAAACACATAGAACGAACACCGCTCACCGATAAGAACCGCTGGCAAATCATTGGGGATGCGGCTCAGGAGGTGGGTCCTCCACTATTCTTCTCACTGCTTATTATTACGTTGAGCTTTGTGCCAGTGTTTGCACTCGAAGGACAGGAAGGCAAAATGTTCTCACCTCTCGCTTTCACGAAATCCTATGCGATGGCGGCATCGGCGGGCCTGGCGGTGACATTAGTCCCTGTATTAATGGGCTATTTTATCCGTGGTAAAATTCTCCCTGAACATAAAAATCCGGTAAACAGAATACTGGTTGGACTGTATCGTCCGCTGCTTAACATTAGCCTTAATTATCCAAAATCGATGATAGTCATCGCCATTGCCCTGATGGCGTCCGCTTACTATCCAACCAGCAAACTTGGCAGTGAATTCATCCCTCCTCTGGATGAAGGCGATTTGATGTATATGCCAACCACTTTCCCTGGTATTTCCGTTGGTAAAGCCCGTGAATTATTGCAACAAATGGACAAGCTGATAAAAACCGTTCCGGAAGTAAAATCGGTGTGGGGTAAAGTTGGCCGTGCCGATACTGCAACTGACCCAGCGCCACTGACGATGATCGAAACGGTTATTCAACTGAAACCTCACGAAGAATGGCGGGAAGGAGTCACAACAGAATCTCTGCGTAAAGAATTCAATAGATTGCTCCAGTTCCCCGGTGTCACCAATGCCTTGGTAATGCCGATTAAAACCCGTATAGACATGCTCTCTACCGGGATCAAAACGCCTATTGGCATTAAAATTGTCGGTCCGGAGCTAAAAACGATTGAACGTATTGGCTCTGAGCTTGAACCTATCTTAAATGGTGTAAGAGGTACCGCTTCCGTGTATGCAGAACGTGTTGCCGGTGGACGCTACGTTACTGTGGATATCAAACGTCGCGCCGCTGCACGCTACGGTTTGAGTATCAAAGATGTTCAACAGGTGGTATCAACGGCTGTTGGCGGAATGAATGTGGGTGAAACCATTGAAGGGCTTGAGCGTTATCCTATCAATGTTCGATATCCACAAGACTACCGCGACTCGGTCGATAAACTGCAAAACTTAACATTAGTCACTCAAAACGGTGCCCGAATTGCGTTGGCAGATGTCGCAGATGTTCGCTATGAAGACGGTCCTCCTGTGATTAAAACCGAAAATGCCCGCCCGAATGGCTGGGTATTTGTCGACATTGAAGACCGTGACCTAGGCTCTTACGTCAGTGAGGCTCAAAAACGTGTGGCGGACGAGCTGAAACTCCCATCAGGGTATTCACTTGCCTGGTCTGGTCAGTATGAATATATGGAACGTGCTAAACAGCGCCTCAGCATTGTTATTCCAATTACCCTCACCATTATTACGCTACTGCTGTTTTTCAGCTTCGGTCGTGTTGGAGAAGTACTGATCATAATGACCACTCTGCCACTCGCTATGGTTGGTGGTTTATGGCTCATGTACGCTCTCAATTACAACATGTCTATCGCTGTAGGGGTCGGCTTTATCGCTCTGTCAGGTGTGGCCGTTGAAATTGGAGTCATCATGCTGGTTTACCTGAATCAGGCCTGGCACTTCACCAAGCTTAAAGCTCAGGATAAAAAAGTGCCCTTAATGCCTGATGACCTGAACAACGCCATTCGCGAAGGTGCCGGACTGCGTGTCCGCCCGGTAATGATGACTGTCATCACTGTTATTATGGGCCTTATCCCCATTATGTATGGAGAAGGCGCCGGCTCCCAAATTATGCAGCGCATTGCTGCACCCATGATTGGTGGTATGGCATCTGCCCTGCTACTGACTCTGCTCGTTATCCCAGCAATCTTTAAGTTGTGGAAACAGCATGAAACAAAGTAAATATCAGCTCCAATATTAAGGAATATACATATGAAAAAACTCGCACTAGCTATTGCCCTGACGGTAAGCTCTTCTGTTGCACTAGCGGATATGACAATGACTAACCAAGGAACAATGGATCATGGCAATACGATGAGTTCAGAAGGGATGTCAGATGTCGGCATGCCTGCCCCAGGCGTAAAACCGACTAAAATTGCTTATGTCATGCTCTCAGACGATATGAAAATCACCTTTAAACAAGAGGTAAACATTGAACCTAATGACGTTGTTCAGTTTGTGGTTATGAATACCGGAAAAATCAACCACGAATTTACGATTGGTTCTGCAAAAGAGCAGTTAGAACACCGAGAAATGATGAGAAAAATGGGCGGCCAACACATGCATGATTCAGGCAACTCAGTCACTGTCGAGCCAGGAAAAGCCAAACAGCTAACGTGGCATTTCCATGGTGATACAAATGTAGAGCTTGCATGCAATGTTCCGGGCCACGCTGAAGCGGGTATGACTAAAAACATGACGCTTTAACCCCGATAAGCCCCAAGAGTTATCTTTTGGGGCTCAATTTAACTCACTAAGCTACAATCAAAGTAACTTTTCCCCATCAAGTGACTCTTATTGCAATTTATAAACGATACGAATCACTGATCTGTAACCGATGTTTACTGTAGATAATTCGACATGACAGTCATATATAAATCAGGCTCAAATAGAAACTATTCTGCCTTATATGTCTTCCTTTATTCTTTTTTCATACACTTCTTCTGGGAGATGTGGCAGATGCCATTATTTACGTTCTCTCAGTCGACAGACCTGCCAGCAATGAACTGGATGTGCACTCAGGCTTCTCTGGGGGATGGTGTCATAGCTGTTATTTCATACTATTTTGTCTTCTACACAAACAAAAAGCATTGGCTATCAACCGCTTCTTTAGTGGATGTTTTTCTTTTTATTCTTCCAGGAATGGCATCGACCATTGTGCTGGAGCACATCAATACTGGATTTTATTCGCGCTGGGAATATGACCCGCTTATGCCGATTGTGCCAATAATTGGCATAGGTTTTTTTCCATTTTTACAATGGATTGTCATCCCTCCAATGGTTTATCTCGCAAGTAAAAAAAGAGCTGAGCAATAAGCTCAGCTTCAAACATAAGGCAGGATTGAATGAAAAATACGAGGCTTTGTTGCTTAATTCGGTGAGAAGACATGGTAGCCCCATGTTGATCAGTTCTTAAACAACATACCGAGTTTCAGGCATACCAAGCCCTGTAAGCTTGTTCAGCGCTTTGATCATAGCGTAAGTCTCGCTAACCTGAGCATTGTAATTTCTTAGACTTAATTTCCCACCTAGCAACTGTTTTACTCGGTACATTGCGGTCTCTGACAGAGAGCGCTTATGATAGTCATACCTCTTTTTCCACTTCTTGTTGGAGCCGTAGAGCTTCTGGCAACCTACCGCTAAGTTACGAGGATGCCCTTGTTCCCAGAAGGCTGCTCCTTCTCTTGGCGGGATGAGCGGAACAGCTCGCTTGATCCGTATGGCATCATGGCAATTCCTTGTGTCATAAGCGCCATCGCCTGATATCTCAACGATTTTACGACGTGTCTGCTTGAGTAAGTTGGGGAGCACTTCGGCATCAGTTACGTTAGATAAGCTCAGCTCTGCTGCGACTATTTCGTGGGTGCTTGTATCTACCGCGATATGCAGCTTACGCCAGACTCTTCGCTTCCCATCAGTTCCATGCTTCTTGACCTTCCATTCACCTTCGCCATAAACCTTGAGGCCAGTGGCATCAATTGCCAGATGTTGTATCGCACCTCTGGTTTTGGTTTTAAATGAAACCTCAACTTCCTTAGCTCGGCGGCTTATACAGGTGTAGTGCGGGCAAACAAGCGGGATGTTAGCCAGCTTAAATACTGAGTCTAGAAAACCTTGCAACGCTCTCAATGGTATAGAGAAAACGCGTTTCACCATCAGTGCGGTAGTAATGGCTAAGTCGCTGAATCGGCGAGGTCTACCACGCTTGCCTTGTTTGTTTTGCTTCCACTCGGCTATCGCTTTCTCATCAATCCAAAAGGTCAGAGAACCACGGTTGATTAAGGCTTTATTGTATTGCTTCCAGTTAGTTGTTTTGTAACGAGGTTTAGGCATGAGGCTACGACGATTGATGGGTATAGCCGATCAGATCGTAGATTTTTGATTTAGTTCCACCGATTTAAGCAACAAAGCCAAAATACGATTATGATGATGTTCTATATCATCAGTAAACTAGGGAACGGAGTCAGTATAAAGAGTCACACCTGAACTTCGCCTGACCAAAGAATGACAATAATGTCATAAAAGTATTTTACCTTTCTGATAAACCCCGATAGACACCATTACATCTGCAATGAAAGTGCTCAATCATGCATAAGTAATAGTGTGGCTCATGAATTGCTTACATAAAAATCCGAGTGATTTAATACCACTCGGATTATGGTTTGCTATACAGCAATCAACATCAATGATGTTTTATCTGCTTACCACCAAACCTCCGCCTGTACACCTAAATTGAATTCACTGTCTTTCCCGGCTCCTAAAGCATCCGTATTATCGAAATCAGTAAAGTGGCTGGCATACTGGTCGCATAGATTTTTCGCTTAATTCGTTCACGTTTCAGCAGTTGGAAGAAACTCTCTGCTACTGCGTTATCATGGCAGTTGCCTCGACGGCTCATGCTACCTTCCAAACCATGAGCGCTTAGAAACTCACTCCAATCATGGCTCGTGTATTGGCTTCCTTGATCTGAATGAACCAGCACTTTGCCAGCAGGTTTACGACGCCATACCGCCATTAATAAAGCATCTAACGCAAGCTCTTTGGTGATACGACTGCCCATTGACCAACCAATTATTCGTCGTGAGAACAAGTCCATTACAGCGCCAAGATAGAGCCAGCCTTCATGCGTTTTGATGTACGTAATATCCGTTACCCAAGCCGTGTTGGGCGCTAATGGAT